>CAKSWL010000206.1 GCA_934511335.1 uncultured Cloacibacillus sp.
CTCGGAAATATGAGTCCTGTGGAGTACAGGCGTTCTCTCGGATTGTCTGCTTAGACAGTCAAAGAAATTGTCCGCACCCCCACCCACACACACCTTACAGAAAACTATTCATACGCTCTTTTTTCTATCAACCCCCTTTTTCTCAGCACGCGGTAAAGTGAAGAGATGCTTCTTGAATACCCACGTTTTCTCAGCTTTACCCAAAGAACCACAAGACCGCATTTTTGATTCCGTCTGTACATATCGTTTATCAGCTTAAGTTCAGACTCCTGATGCTCGTTCTGATGATGCTTGGGACGGCTCGGCCCGTCTCTTAATGATTCGGGTGTGCCGTCGTACCTTTAGTTTTCAGCGATAAACGTATTTGCCTGCTGGTCTTATAGCATATAGCGGCCTTTGTTGCTTTCGTGCTTTTGAGCATATAAAATCAGCGCTTGCCTAAACTTGACATCTTATGTTAACTTCTTCATGCAGACCCGCAGCCCCCTGTCGATTATTGTTGGTGCTTTAATCTTAACAGTTCGCCTTCCGGCCTGCTGCTTTTTCTCTTATCATGTAGCACAGGTATGGTAAACCTACAAATTTTTTTGATCTACTCTGATTATTATCAATTTATTAAATTATCATCGATCTGTTCTGTTGTTGTTCTGTGATAATGTCACCCATTAAGCGGTCTGAGATAATGCCGCTATGAGGCAAACTGCATCATACGAAACAGCATGTCCGTTTTCATGCGAAATGTGTCTAGGGCGCAAAAGCGACCGGCAGCAACGCTAAAAAAAGCAGGCGCTGCACTGGGACACATATGTGTCCAAGGAAGACCTTGATTATTACATAAAAGTATTGTTGCACATTGTATCTCTTTAGGCGGGCCGCGCCGGACGAGGCATTACCCGCCTCCGAAAAACAGGCAAAGCCCTGAAAATCGCGTTTTGGATTTGCTTTGCAGAGTTTTGCCGGCTGAAGAGCCAGAATTGGCGCCACAGTAAGGATATAGGCGGACGGCGCGCGGCCGCATGCGCACCCCACACGCCTCCGCCGCTTTCCTGCCTCCCTCAGCCGCGGATGTATATCCCCGGAAATGCTTTGCGCAGAACCTCCGCGCTGGCCGCGGATACGTTCAGGTAGGACGGGTCAAGGCAGCCGTTGGGCTTGAAGAGTTGGAGACGCCAATGAGCGTCGTCTGCCAACTGACGGCGGATGACGCCGAGGTCGTTCGTCGTCAGCAGCGTAGGGATATAGGTCGTGCGAAATTCGTAGGCCGGAGCGCGGGATTTGATAATCTCTACTGAGGAGAGGATTTTTTTGATATCGACCGCCGTACCGGTCAGCCTTTCGTAGGCGGCGGAATCAAGGGGCGCTTTGACGTCCATCGCCGCGTGGTCCACAAGCCCCTCGGCGAAGAGGGCCCGCAGTATCTCCGGGCGCGAACCGTTGGTGTCGAGCTTCACGGGAAGAGACAGCTCCCTGATCCGGCGCAGCAGCGGCGCGAGGCCGGGCCACAACGTAGGCTCGCCGCCGCTTACGACGACTCCGTCAAGGAAGACGGCGCGGCGCTTAATATCAGCCATTATTTTATCAAGCGGCAGCGCCTCCGCGCGCGCGAGCGCGAGCTCCCAGTTATGGCACCACGGGCAGCGGAAGTTGCAGCCGCAGGTGAAAATCACCGCCGCGACGCGCCCCTCCCAGTCTAAAAAGGAGGCGGGGAGATATCCCCCCGCCCTAATCTCTTCTATCCTTTCCATCTCCTACGCGGGCATCGTCACGGGGCGGCGCGCGCGGTCTTTAAGCTCGCCGCGCTTTCCGGCGTTCCACGATGAGGTTCGCGTGAAGTATCCCGTAACGCGCGTGATGCCGTCGACGTCCTCGGAGCCTCACAGTGATCCGAGAGGCCGCGCTCCATGTGGCTGCACTCGTTGCAGATGGTAAACTCGGGGCTGAAGGCCACTTGGGCGTTCTCCGAGTATTTGAAGGTCTTCATCACGAACGAGGCGAGCGCCTGCGGGTCGGGCTTGTGCTCGCCCATCCAGACGTGCGTGATGGCCCCGGCCTTGATCATCGGGTGGAGAGACCCCTCGCGCATAACCTTGTCGATGGGGTCCTGTACGAGTTTGTAGTTTAGGTGCGTGCTGTTCGTGTAGTATATTTCTCCGGTCTCAAAGCTTCCCTTGATGTACTTTTTCGCCACGTCGGGATAGGCGCGGAGGTCGAGCTTCGCAAAGCGCAGCGCCGTGCTCTCGGCGGGCGTCTGCTCGAGCACGATCTTGAGGCCGTAGCGCTCCGAGAGCTGCTGGCATTTGAGGTCCATGTACTGAATGACGGCGCGCCCAAGGGTCTCCGCCTCTTCGCTTTCGTGGAGCTGGGCCCCCGTCATCGCCTGCACCATCTCGTTGAGGCCGAGGATGCCGATGAGGTGGCTCGCCTTGCGCATCCGCAGGTAGGGCTCGTCGTCGTGCGAGACGCAGAGCGCCGCAAGCGGCCCCTTCACCCCGAGGTCTAAGATGTTCTTGATAAAGGCGCGTTTCTGGAGGTGCGCCTTCGCGGCCAGCTCCATTTCGGCGTCGATGACGTCAAAGAGCAGCTCGTCGTCGCCGTTAGCCTTGTAAGCGGCGCGCGGCAGGTTGAGCGTGATGTTCTGCAAAGCGCAGTAGCGCATCTTCCAGGGGTGCTTCGCCTCGTTGAGGTCCTCCGGCGTCAGCTCGAAGGATAGACGGCAGCACTCGGAGAGCTTCGCGACGCCGCCGCGGTCGAACACGTAATAGGTGCTGCCCTTTTCGGAGGAGAGGCGGCAGGCGTGGTCAAGACACTCCTCCCAGCCCTCTTCTTTGAAGAAGTAATCGGTGATGTGAAGCAGCGGCTTCGGGAAGAAGAAGGGCTGTCCGCGGCTGTCGCCTTTCATATAGACGTCGAAGAGCGCCTTGAGGAACATCTTCGACTCTTTGTCATACTCGGCGTAGGTCTTGCCGGTGAACTTGCCGCCCGGACCGATCGCGGGGACGTCGCGGAAATGGTTCGGTATCTCATAGTAAAGGTTGACGTCGGTGAAGGCCACCTGGCCGCCGCGCCCGCCCGCGAGCTGGTTGAACTCGAAGATCAGCTGCTGCGCGAGCTGCAGGTACTGGTCGTAGCTCCAGCCGACCGTGTAGGGGGCGAAGAACATATTGACCGCGTCCCAGCCGATGGCGCCCGCAAAGTGGTTCTGCAGCACGGAGGTCATTTTCAGCATGTGCGCGAGCAGGACGTCGGCGTGCTTCGCGGGGTTGGAGACGCTTGTGATCGAGGGGATGTTGAGTCCGTAGCGCGCCGTATAGGCTACGCTCTGTCCCGAACAGTAGGGACGGTTCACCATGCCGAGGTCGTGAAGGTGGATGTCTCCCTTGAGGTGCGCGTCGGCGACGTCCTTCGTGAAGACCTTGGTCAGCGCGTATTCCTTGAGGACCATCTCCGCGATCGAAAGGTTGATCGACTCGGGATTGTGGCTCGTGTTGCTGTTTTCCTTGTTTTTATTGAACATCATCGTCTCGAGGTCGTGGACGGGAAGGCCGATGCGCGAGTGATCCGCCAGCTTGGCGTCGAGGCCGCGCTGGAAGAGCTTGACGTTGACCATCTCGCGGATGATCGAAGTCGTAACGTTCGCGCGTCCGTATTTCAGAAGATCGTCCTCTACCTCAAGCGCGATCCCTTCGGCGGTGGCGGGGTCCGCTCCCGCCTCGATGATCAGCGCGTCGCGTATCCGGCTCGCGTCCCAAGGGGAGCGTTCCTCCTGCGCCAGCGCATCAACCATCAGAGCGAGATCCGTCGACTCTCCTTTATTTTCAAACAAATGTCCCTGCCTGCCAAAATTATTCATAAGTTCTTCAACCATTGCGGTGTGCCTCCTTATCGTCCAAAAGCCTCGCTATTTCGCTCGTGAAGCTTGATATATCGGTAAATTCCCGGTAAACCGAAGCAAATCGCACATAGGCGACTTTGTTGATCCCGCGCAGTTCATCCGCCGCCATCTCTCCAAGCACCGTCGTAGATATCTCTCCCTGCCCCGAGGCGCGGACCTGCTCCTCAATGCGCGCGGCGGCCGCTTCAAGAGCCTCAAGCGCCACCGGCAGTTTTTCGCAGGCATGCTGAAAGCCGCGGAGAAGTTTATCCCTGTCAAAGGCCTCCCGCCGGCCGTCTTTTTTAACCACCCAGAGGTAGCTTTTCTCCTCCAGCCGCTCGTACGTTGTGAAGCGGCTCTGGCATTCGGGGCATTCCCGCCGCCTGCGGTTGACGCGCCCTTCGTCTGAACTGCGTGTTTCTATCACTCTGGTTTCAGGGGCGCCGCAAACGGGACATCTCATTATTTATTCCTCCAACCACTATATATGTTCAACGAGATGATTATAACACTATATGTGGT
>CAKSWL010000207.1 GCA_934511335.1 uncultured Cloacibacillus sp.
GGCCTGAGCCGGCGGCGAAAGGAAATCTCCCCGGGGCGCGCCGCGGGGAGATCCAACGTCGTTTTTCTTATTAAACACAACGGCCGGCGGCAGAATGTCAGGCGAGCTTTTCCGCGATCTGCACGGCGTTGAGCGCCGCGCCCTTTCTTAAGTTGTCGCCGACTATCCACATAGCGAGCGCGTTTTCGAGGCCGGTGTCGCGGCGGATACGGCCGACGTAGACGCCGTCCTTACCCGCCGTGTCGGAGGGCAGCGGATATTCCGCGTTCCGCGGGTCGTCGCGCACGACGACGCCGGGAGCCTTTTTCAATATTTCGCGCGCCTCATCGGGGCAGAGCGGACGCGCGAACTGCGCCGTCACGCTTTCGCCGTGGCAGCGGAAGATGGGGACGCGCACGGTGATGCCGCTGACTCGCAGGCTGGGCAGGTGCATGATCTTGCGCGATTCGTTGACCATCTTCCATTCCTCTTCAGAGATGCCTTCCTCGTCGAAGGCGCCGATGTGCGGCAGGAGGTTGAAGGCGATGCCGTGCGGGTAGACGCCGTCTTTGTAGTCCTCGCCTTTGATCGCCGCCTTCGCGCCGTCGCGCAGCGACTCGATCGCCGCCTTGCCCGTTCCCGCGACCGACTGGTAGGTGCTGATGTTGACATATTCAAGCCCCGCGGCCTGGTGGAGCGGGTAGAGGACGACGACGGCCTGGATCGTCGAACAGTTGGGATTGGCGATGATGCCCTTGTTTTTCGCCAGCGCGACGTCGCCGGCATTTATTTCAGGAACGATCAGCGGCACCTCGGGGTCCATGCGCCAGGCGGAGCTGTTGTCGACGACGACCGCGCCGCTTGCCGCGGCGACGGGCGCCCACTGTTTCGAGGTCTTGCCGCCCGCCGAGAAGAGGGCGACGTCCACGCCCTTGAAAGAATCTTCGGCTACGGGCCGCACCGTTATCTCTTCGCCGTTGAAGACGACCTTTTTGCCCGCGGAACGCGGGGAGGCCAGCGGAACAAGCTCCGAAACGGGAAATTTCCGCTGTTCCAGCGTATAGAGCATCTCGCGCCCGACAAGCCCCGTCGCGCCGAGCACCGCCACTCTTTTGCCGCTCATTAGAAGGCCACCTCATCGATGAAGTGGTCGTGAAGCTCGCGCACTGCGTCGTCGGCGCGCGACGATCCGACGACACAGGTGATGGCGAGCGCCGTGGAGGCGATCATCTCGATGTTGATACCCGCCTCGGCAAGAATATTGAACATCTTCGAGGGGATCTCCGGATGGTTCGCGATCCCCGCGCCGACGATCGAGACGCGCGCGATCTCCGTATCGAAGGATACGCCCTGCGCGTCGATCTCACGGCAGAGCTCGCGGCATACCTGGCTCGCCACCTCAAGGCTCGTCTTTTTCACGAGAAAGCCGATATCGTTGACGCCCCCCCGCATATTGTTCTGGATGATCATCTCCGCGCCGACGCCCTTTTCGGCAAGGTTCGCAAAGAGGCGCGCCGCGATGCCTGGGATGTCGGGCACCCCAAGGAGCACCACCTTCGCCACCTTCTTGTCCTGGATGACCGCTTTTATGATAAGCCCCTCTGTCACCGGATTGCTCATTACCCATGTACCCTCCTCTTCCACAAAGCTAGAACCGACATAAAGCGGTATTTCGTAACGCGCCGCCATTTCGACGCTGCGCGCCTGCAGGACTTTCGCACCCTGTACGGCCATCTCCATGCATTCGTCAAAACCAAGCCTGCTCAGCTTATGCGGTTTTTTCACGACGCGGGGATCGCCCGTCATGATGCCGGAGACGTCTTTCAGCAGCTGACAGGAATCGGCCCCCAGAGCCGCCGCGAGCGCGACCGCTGAGAGGTCGGAGCCGCCTCGTCCGAGGGTGATGACGTCGCCGTTGTCCGTTATCGCCTGAAAGCCGGTGACGACGGCTACGGTTCCCTCGCCCAGCGCCTTCTCGACGGCGTCTGGCTCTATCCTGTAGATGCGCCCCTCCATCGGGAAGCCCTTGGCCTTGATCCCCGCCTGCAACGCCGTAAATGACTGCGCAGGGATGCCGTACTGTTTTATCGCGAGCGAGAGCAGCGCCACGCTCTGCTGCTCTCCCGTGGCAAGCAGCTGGTCCATTTCGCGCCCGTCTTTTTCGGTGGCGACGTCACTGGCGAGCGCGAGCAGTTCGTCGGTCATGTTCCCCATCGCCGAGACGACGACGGCGACCCGGAAGCCTTTTTCTCTCGTCCTCTTAACTATCTGCGCGACATGCCTCATCCTCTCTGAATCGGCGACGGACGAGCCGCCGAATTTCAGCACAGTAAGCGGCATTTTTTCCCATTCCATATGTCAGCACCCCCGGTTTTCGTGCGTGGTCTCCCGCTCGCCGGAGCGGACGTCGGCGGCTTTCGCCGAAGAGGGCCCCGCGGAGGCGTTTGCCGCCCGCAGAGCGTCGGAAAGTTCCATGCTTATGTCCACGCGCGCGCCCTGAGCACTGCCGTCGAGGACGAAGAACTGCGAACGCACGCCGTGTTCCGTGAAGGTGCGGCACATCGCCTCCGCGACGCGGTGCGTCGTGCCCTTGACGAGCGCGATGACGCTGGGGCCGGAGCCGCTGATGGCGACGCTGAGGCACTCAGGAAGCGCTTCGACGCGCGAGAAAATGACCTCGCCGCCGGAGAAGAGCTTGCTGCGGTAGGGCTGATGGAGCTTATCGTCCATCCCCCATTTGAGGTAGTCCCATTTACCGGTGGCCCAGGCGGCGGTGAGCAGCGCCGCGCGGCCGACGTTGAAGACAGCGTCTCCAAAGGGGACCTTTTTCGGCAGCGCCTCGCGCGCGTCGGAGGTCTTGACTCTTTCGTCAGGTACGGCTACGACGCAGAGCACTTCGGGCGGTAGCGCCGGCAGGCTGACGTAGCGCAGATCCTGTCCGTCCCAGCAGCTTACGACCATGCCGCCCAGGTAGCAGGGGGCGACGTTGTCAGGATGGCCCTCGATGACGGTCATCGCGCGCAGCAGCTCATCCTCGTCCGCCTCGTGGCCGGTGAGGTGTTTAGCGATGAGGACGCCCGCGACGACGGCCCCCGCCGAACTGCCGAGGCCGCGGCAGAGCGGGATTATATTGTGGCACCAGAGTGAAAAGCCCGGCCCCCGCACCTTCCAGCGCGCGCAGGTATCCTCGTAGGCTCTGACGACGAGATTGGCCTTCGGCGAGTAGAGCTCGCGGCAGCCCTCGCCGTGCGCCTCGACCGCATATTCCCCAGCGGGACGCAGCTCCATCACTTTGAATATATTGTAAAGCGAGACCGCCATCCCGATCGCGTCAAACCCCGAGCCGAGGTTCGCGCTGGTGGCGGGCACCCGCAGCGTTATAAGAGGATTCACCCCTTCATCACCTCCAGAAGTTCCTCAAGGCGGTCTCCGATCTCCACCGGACGCCCCACCTGAGACATCGCCGTATCTGGGTCTTTAAGGCCGTTGCCGGTGATGATCATCACCGCCGTGATACCCTGCGGCAAGCGTCCCTCTCTTTTAAGCTTCAGCAGTCCGGCGAGCGGCGCGCACGAGGCCGGTTCGGCGAATACGCCGCCCTTTGAAGAGAGCATCTGCTGCGCGGCGAGGATCTCTTCGTCGGTGACGGAGTTGAATTCGCCCGCAGACTGCGCGACCGCCTCTTTTGCGAGGTGGGCGCTGACGGGGCTGCCGATGCGGATTGCCGTCGCCACCGTTTCGGGGTTGGGGCAGGGTTCGCCGGTCACGAGCGGCGCCGCGCCCGCCGCCTGGAAACCCATCATCCGCGGCAGGTCGCCGATCTTCCCCAGATCCCGATACTGCTTGTAGCCGGCCCAGTAGGCGCTGATGTTGCCGGCGTTGCCGACGGGGATCGCGTGCCAGTCAGGGGCTTTGCCCAGCGCTTCGCAGATCTCCCAGGCGCCGCTCCGCTGCCCCCAAAGGCGGTAGGGGTTGACGGAGTTGACGATCGCGTAGCCCTCTTTTTCCGCCGCCTCGCGCGCCATCTCGAGCGCGCGGTCGAAATTTCCCTTGACGGCGATGACAGTCGCGCCATACATGAGGGCCTGAGCCAGCTTGCCGAGTGCGACTTTGCCCGCCGGCAGCAGAACGAAGCAGGGCACGTTGGCCGCGGCGGCGTAAGCCGCCGCAGAGGCCGAGGTGTTGCCCGTCGAGGCGCAGACGAGCGCCTTCGCGCCCTCCTCCAGAGCCTTAGAGACGGCCATTACCATACCGCGATCTTTAAAGGAACCGGAGGGGTTGCAGCCCTCCAGCTTTGCCCAAAGCTCGATGCCGAGCGTTTTGCTGATGTTGTCAAGATGAACGAGCGGCGTTGAGCCTTCGCCAAGCGTCAGCTTCGGCGTTTTTTCCGTCACCGGCAGCAGATTTGA
>CAKSWL010000208.1 GCA_934511335.1 uncultured Cloacibacillus sp.
GTTTATGGTTGTAACTTCCCACTAGCATCGATTATTCACCCACTTTCTACCACTTTATCCCACTTTATAACACCTTATACTCTCAAAGTTGTTTCCGCAACGCAAAGGAATTCAAAGCGGTAAACAAAATAGGGCCTATAGAACTATTATTTTAGAAAGTTAATTGCTATGCGGTTTTATACTACTTTTGGGGCCTATTTTACATAAATAATGCCTAAAAGTATGCATACAAGAGAGCGGGCTATTCTTTGTTTTTTTAAGTACTTTTAGATAATCGGTTAATTTTCTTTACAGCGAGAATCATGCTCCGCCCGTTGCCAAACTATAAATTACCGGGCAGCCGCAGCAAAAGAGCGCGAAAAAGGCACGGGATCACCGCCGCGTTTTCCATAGTCGGCGGCGCGCGGCAAACTATTTCATAAATATTATAAAAACGGCCCTGACATATAAACGGGCGCCGCGCCCTGACAAGGAGGCGCGGCGCCCGTTCGGAGCACCCAGTAAGCCGGGTTTTGTAAAGAGCGAAACGCTCCCTCCAGCCATTTATCTAACCCCGTACTTGCATACGGGGATGAGCGGTCGTACCCGGAAGTCAGCGGGCCGCCTCAACCTTCCCTATTCGACCTTGCTCCGGATGGGGTTTGCCAGGCCCGCAGGTTCCCCTGACGGCCGGTGGGCTCTTACCCCGCCTTTTCACCCTTACCGCGGTCGCCCGCGGCGGTTTGCTTTTCTGCGGCACTTTCCCTGGGTTCGCACCCGCAGGAATTTCTCCTGCATCCTGCCCTGTAGAGCCCGGACTTTCCTCCCGCGCTTGCGCGCCGGCGGCTGGATCGGATACTCCGACGAGCTATTATATCACACAAAAAGGACAAAACGCCCCCGCTGTGACGCTGGACTGGGCAAACGCCGATTTACTATTTGTCTCAGCCCTCCAGCACCGCGTGCGCCTCTTTGAGCAGCGCCGCGATTTGCAGGCCCTGCGGGCAATGCTGCTCGCAAAGGCGGCAGCCGACGCATTTATCCGCCTTTCGGCTTCCCGCCCGGTAGGCCTCTTTAAGCGATTCGTCTTTCGTGAGCATGTACTTATTATAGTAAGCAAACACGCTTGGGATGAGCACCGTCTGCGGACATGGCATACAATACTTGCAATCGGTGCAGCCGATCCGCTTCTGCGTTTCAAAGGTCGCGCGGAGCTTTACGATGAGTTCTTCCTCCGCCGCGTCCATCACGCCGGCGGCAGAGTTTTCAAAGATGCGCAGATTGTCTTTAAGCTGCTCCATCGTAGAAACGCCGCTGAGGATGACGGAGACCTCCGGCTTGTTGTAAAGCCAGCGGAATGCCCATTCGGCGAGCGAACGTCTGACGGGAAAATCTTCGATCAGCCGTCTGCCCTCGGGCGAGAGGTCGGAAATGAGCGAACCGCCGCGCAGCGGCTCCATGATCGTAACCGGCAGTCCCCGAAACGCGGCGTATTTCAGCCCCGCGGTGCCTCCTGCCTGCGGTTTTTCGTCAAGGATATTGAGCTGTATCTGCGCCATATCCCAGCTGTATGAATCGACGGCCTCTTTGAAGGCCTCAAAGCTGTTGTGAATGGAAAAACCCTTGCGCAGTATCTTGCCCTTCTTCTGCATTTCCTCAAGGAATTTGAAGCAGTCCAGCTTTTTCACCTTGCTCCAGACGCCGGGGCTGAGGTTGTGCAGCATGTAGACGTCGATGCATTCCGTTTTGAGGCGCCTCAATTCCTCGTCAAGGAATTTCTCCATCTCCTCGTATTTGTTGACGTTGATAACGGGGCACTTTGTCACCAGGCAGGCTCTGTCGCGATAACCGCCGGTAAGCGCTTTGCCGACCAGCTCCTCGCTTCCCGGATAGATATAGGCCGTGTCAAGATAGTTGACGCCGTTGTCGATCGCGCCGCGGACGATGGCGACGGCCTCCGCCTCATCGGCGGGCAGCCTCATGCAGCCGAGTCCAAAGCGCGACACTCTCATGCCGGTCTTGCCGAAATCTATGTATTCCACCGAAACATCCGCCCTTTCATCGTTTTCCAGTTGCCGACCACTGCGATTCGCCATAGCGGCCATGTTGTCAGTATAGTTGATAATCCTGCGGATTAAAATCGCGCAAAAATTCCCCTCGCCCGCCCCTTCGCTGCGCGCAAAAAGAATCGGAGCCTCTCCTTTTGCGCAGCGGAGGCCCCGATTTTATCTTTTTACTGTTTAGCCGCCTCTCAGTGGCTCCTGACGATCTCCTTGATGACCATCAGCCTGCTCAGTGTCGAGCGTTCCATTTCTTCGAGCTACATTGAAATGGAGCGGAAAGCCTCGGTGTAGGAGGGGATCATGACGTGCTCCAGGGCGTTGACCCGGCGCCGCGTCCTCTCGATCTCAAGGGCCATCGAGCGCACGGCCTTCTCCTCCGCCGCGAGGTGGACGAGCTTGGGCATGACCTTAAGAAATTTCTCAAGGGCCACGTCAAGGCTGCCGGGGGAGGTGGCGAGGCCGTAATTGAGTTCGGCGCGCTGTTCGGGAAGCATATATTCGGGAACGCGCACACTCATCACGTTTTTATGTTCGACCTCAACCCTCAGGTCGCCGCCGGCGGCCATCAGCGTCTGTTCGAGCATCTGCGGCAGCGTCTGGGCGCGAGCCATGAGGAACCCTCCGTAACAGTCGTTGAGTTCTCTCTCGACCTCCTTGCGCAGTTCGTAAACGGCGCGCGCGCGGACGAGGAATTCCTTTACAAGGGCATCCTGCTTGTCCTTGAGCAGCTTGTGTCCCCTTTTGGCGACGACAAGCAGCCGTTTGAGCCGCGAAAGCTCCATTCTATTGGGGTTGACATTAAGCGCCTTTGCCATCAGAGGTCACCCCTTCCTACGGCTTAGCCAGCTGTTCGAGATCCTCTTTTGCGGCTACGAGCGGCTTCAGATACTTCTCTATATATTCGTCCCTTACGCGCTTGAGTTCGCGGACTGGAACGATGGTGAGCAGCTCCCAGCCGAGAAGCAGCGTATCTTCTATTGTACGGTTCTCGTACTCTCCCTGCCGCACGTAGCGGTCTTCGAACTGGTCCGCGAATTTCGCAAAGGCCTTGTCCTCATCGGAAAGAGCGCCTTCGCCGAGGATGACGGCGAGTTCTTTGGCCTCTTTACCGCGCGAATAGGCGGCGAATAGCTGGTTCATGAGGTCCGCGTGGTCTTCGCGCGTCTTGCCTTTGCCGATCCCCTTGTCTTTAAGCCGCGAGAGCGAGGGCATGACGTCGACCGGCGGATAGATGCCCTTGCGGTGCAGCGTACGAGCCAGGATGATCTGTCCCTCCGTGATGTATCCCGTCAGGTCGGGGATCGGGTGGGTCTTGTCGTCTTCGGGCATCGTGAGGATCGGGATCTGCGTGATGGAGCCCTTCTTGCCGCGAAGGCGTCCGGCGCGTTCGTACATCGTCGCCAAGTCCGTGTAGAGGTATCCAGGGTAACCGCGGCGTCCGGGAACCTCTTTACGCGCCGCCGAGATCTCTCGCAGGGCTTCGCAGTAGTTCGTAAGGTCCGTGAGGATGACGAGGACGTGCATGCCCTTCTCAAAGGCGAGATACTCCGCCGCCGTCAGCGCGAGGCGCGGCGTGGAGATGCGCTCGATCGCGGGGTCGTCGGCGAGGTTTACGTACATGACGGTACGTTCAAGGGCGCCTGTTTTACGGAAGTCTTCCATGAAGAAGGAGGCCTCTTCAAAGGTGATGCCCATCGCGGCGAAGACGACGGCGAAGTCGGAATGTCCGCTGATGACCGTCGCCTGGCGCGCGATCTGCGCCGCCATCTTGTTGTGAGGCATACCGCTTCCGGAGAAGATCGGCAGCTTCTGGCCGCGGACGAGGGGGTTCATGCCGTCGATCGTCGAGACGCCCGTCTGAATGAATTCCGAAGGGAAGTCGCGCGAGAAGGGGTTCATCGGGTTTCCGTTGACGTCAAGATAGGCCTCGGGGATGATCGCGGGGCCGCCGTCGATGGGGTCTCCGCGTCCGTTGAAGATGCGTCCGAGCATATCTTTTGACACCGGAAGCTTGAGGACGTCGCCGAGGAAACGGACCTCCGTCGAGTTGACGTCGATGCCGCTGCTTCCCTCATATACCTGCACAAGAGCCCGGTCCTGGTCTATCTCAAGCACGCGCCCGCGGCGGTGCTCGCCGTCGCTCAGGGTGATCTCGGCAAGTTCGTCATAGCTTACGTCCTGTACCTTGTTGACCATCATCAGAGGGCCCGAAAGGTTGGATATGGTTTTATATTTCTCAGGCAACCTCATCGTGCTCACCTCCCATTGCAAGCAGTCTGCCGAGTTCGGCTTTTATCTTCGTCTCAAGTTCGTCAAGCTGGGCGATGTCCGCCTCTTCCACGT
>CAKSWL010000209.1 GCA_934511335.1 uncultured Cloacibacillus sp.
CCGCAATCTTAAGCGGCGCCACCGCCGTCGTCATCTCCCCTTTGATATCGCTTATGAAAGACCAGGTCGACTCGCTCGTGCAAAACGGCGTCAGCGCCGCCTCGATAAACAGCTCGCTGGACTGGGAGACTGCCTCGGATATCTTCCGCGAGGTACGTCGGGGGCAGGTGCGTCTGCTGTACGTCGCGCCGGAGCGGCTCGAGGGAGGGGGCTTCGCGGAGTTTCTGCGCTCCATCGAGATCGGGCTCATCGTCGTCGACGAAGCGCACTGCGTCTCACAGTGGGGACACGACTTCCGCCCCTCATATCTCAACATCGCTCCCGTGATCGCCTCGCTGCCCAAGCGCCCGGCCGTCGCCGCCTTCACGGCGACCGCCACCCCCGAGGTGCGCGACGACATCATCTCCCAGCTCGCGCTGCGGGGACCATTTACCCTGACGACGGGGTTCGACCGCGAAAACCTCTTCTTCCACGTCGAGCACCCTGCGGACAAAAACGCCGCGATGATGCAGTACATCAGGCAATTTCCCGACGTTTCCGGCATTATCTACGCCTCGACGAGGAAAAATGTCGAGACGATATGCGAACGGCTGCGCGGACACGGAATCAACGCCGTCCGCTACCACGCCGGACTCTCGGACGAAGAACGCCGGAGAAACCAGGAGGCCTTCATCTACGACCGCGCCTCCGTGATGGTCGCGACAAACGCCTTCGGCATGGGCATAGACAAATCCAATGTGCGCTACGTCCTCCACTATAATATGCCCTCCAACCTCGACGCCTACTATCAGGAGGCGGGGCGCGCGGGGCGCGACGGACTGCCCTCCGACTGCATCCTCTTTTATGGCTCAAAGGATATCATGACGGCGCGTTTTTTCATCGCGCAGAGCCCCGAGGAGACGAGGCCCTCCTCCTACCGCAAGCTCCAGGCGATGGTCGATTACTGCCACACGAACGACTGCCTGCGCGGCTATATCCTCAGCTACTTCGGCGAAAGCGGCGTGCCGGAAAGATGCAGCGCCTGCGGCAACTGTGCCGACGAGATAGAGCGCGTAGACATCACCCTCGAGGCGCAGAAGATCCTCTCCTGCGTCTACCGCATGGCGCAGGCGAGCGGCGGCGGCAGATACGGCTCCGCCATGCTCGTTAACGTGCTGCGCGGCTCAAAGCGCGAAGAGGTGCGGCGGCTCGGCTTCGACAAGATATCCACCTGGGGGCTGCTCAAAGAACACAGCGCCCAAAACGTCCACGAGATGGTCAACTTCCTCGTCTCTGAAAGTTATCTGCATCTTGAAAACAGCGACTACCCCGTTCTCTCCTTCACAGAGCGCACGATGCCCTTTCTGCGCAGCGCGACGCCCCTCATCATGCGCCGCACCGAAGAGCGGAATCAGAAAGCGGAGCGCCTCAAGAAACGGGCAAAGAGCGTCGAGATCGTCCGCAGCGAACTCTTTGAAGAGCTCCGCGCGCTGCGCCGCGCCATCGCCGCGGAAGAGGGTGTTCCACCCTATGTCGTCTTCACCGACAAGACGCTCTCCGCGATCTGCGACATGCTGCCGGCGGATGAAGAAGAGTTTCTCGAAGTTCCCGGCGTGGGGGCCGCCAAGCTCGAACGCTACGGCGAGGCCTTCATCGACGCCGTCAACGACTGGAAACGGCGGCAGGGATAAAAAAGCCGCGGTTGGAACTCCGCGGCGGTTATCAAAGTCTCATGCGAAAAGTGAATTGAGCGGCCGTTCAGACGGTATCGTTTCCGCCGCTCACCAGGCCCGCTCATAGATCTCTCTTACCGCCGCCTCCGTCAGCTTGCGCGGGTTGTTGCCGATCAGGCGTTTTTCCTTCATTGCCGCAGCGGCCATCCGCGCGCAGGCTTCGCGCGGGATGCCGAAGTCGCGCAGCCGCGTCTTGACGCCGCATTCTTCGCCGAGCGCGATCATCGCCTCAAGCGCCGACGCGGCGGCCTTTTCCGGGCTCACACCGGCAGTCCTTATACCCATCGCCGCCGCGATCGGCACGAATTTTTCCGGGCAGCCCTCGAGATTATACTCCATCACCCAGCGCAGCATCGCCGTATTCGCTTCGCCGTGCGGCAGGTGAAACTCACCGCCTAGCGGATAGGCCATCGCGTGTACCCCCGCGGTACCGGACATCGCGAAGGCCATCCCCGCCGTCAGGCTGCCGTAGGCCTGCGCGGTGCGCGCCGCTATGTTATGAGGTTCGCGCACGCAGGCGGCAAGATTCGGCACGATCTTTCTGATCGAGGCCAGAGCGAAGTCCTGCGTCAGCGGGTTCGTGCCCAGCGACAGGTAGGATTCTACGACATGCACCAGCGCGTCCATCCCGGCGGCGGCCGTAATGTGCGGGGGCAGGTCCAGCGTCAGCAGCGGGTCTACAAGCGCGGCGTCGGCAACGATATTGCCGCTCGCGACGCCCTTTTTCATCCCCTCCTCGGGGAAAGAAAAGACGGCGACCGCCGAGACCTCCGAGCCGCTGCCCGCCGTCGTCGGGATCATCACCGTCGGCAGACCGCGCGCGGGCACCCTCTCCGAACCGACCATCTCCCCCACCTCTATCTCGGGATACTTCGCGAGCACCGCCGCCATCTTGGCGAAATCCATCGAACTGCCGCCGCCGAAGGCGATCAGGCAGTCTCCGCCGAAGGCGCGGATATCGGCCGCCGCTCTGTAAAGCAGTGATGCGGGCGGCTCAGGTTCGACCTCCTGCCAGTGCAGCGGCTCCATCCCGGCGGCTCTCGCCGCCGAAAGCAGCTTCGCAAGTCCCGCGCTTTTTGCCATGCAGCGCCCCGTTACGAAGACGGGGCGCTTCGCGCCGAGCGCCGCCGCCTTCTCCGCCGCCCGCGAGGAACAGCCCGCCTCAAAGATCACCTCGCGCGGCATTCTGAAGTTAAAGGGGCGCGTCATTATCCCTTCCATTTACATCGCCCGCTATCTTCCGACGAGCGCCGGCACGCCGTCAATATCCCGAAGCACCGGCACCGTTGAACTGGCATCGATCTCGCCGCAGAAGAACAGGTCGTTGTCAAAGCCAAGCCCGGAAAGTATCTTGCCGTGCGTCGACTCTTGACAGACCGCCGTTATATCGGGGCCGAAATGATGCCAGAGCGCCATCGCCGACATCGCGCCGTCGGTGAGCTCCATCTCCTCCGCACCGTTCGCTGGGGCGAGCGCCAGCAGCTTCTCCACCAACATCCCGGCGCAGACCGTATCCTCAAGCGAGAACTCTCCGTTGCGCCCCGCACAGACGATGCCGATATTCTGCCCCGAGCATACGGCGTCCCAACAGACGGCCTCCGCGTTGCGCGCGCAGCCGGCGAGCACCCGGCCGCAGCCGCAGGCGGCGCGCATCAGCGCGCGCGTGCCGTTCGAAGTGGTGATGACGGCGAACTCCGGCGCGCCCGCGTTCAGCAGCTCCAGCGGCGAATTGCCGAAATCAAAGCCGGGCGCGGGCAGCCCGCCGCGTTCGCCCATGATCTTCCAGCCATCGCCGAGCCGTTCCTTCATCCGAAAGGCCTCCTCCACCTCAGTGAGCGGCACGAGCACGCTCCCCCCCGCGTCAAAAAAAGTGGTGATCTGCGTGGTCGCGCGCAGCAGATCCACCACGATCCGCGCGTCATGTTCTTTGAGAACCTCGCAGGGGAGAAACGCAACGTCAAATATGTATTTCAACTGACACATCCTCCGTCAATTTTATTGATAATACCAAGCGATCCATCCAATAAAAGATTATAATAGAAATGCAAAAATAAGACAGAGGAGGGAACACCTTTATGAAAATGTTGATCGCATTGGATTTCAGCCCCATCGGACGCGAAGCCGCCGAAGGCGGCTACCGTTACGGGCGGCAGCTGGGGGCCGACGTCACCTTTCTTCACATAGTCCCCGCGATAGCATCGCCGCTCGAGGGCTACAACATGCACTTCTACATCACTCCGGAGGCCCGCAGCACCGAAGAAAAAGTCCGGGCGGCGGCCGCTGAGAAGGTCAATCTGCTGGTGGAAGAAATAAAAAAGGAATATGGGGAGATGCCCGCGGGACAAAAATGCGACATCCGCGTAAATGTGGCGGACAATCCAGGAAGCGAGATCGTCCGCGTCGCCGACAGCGAACGCTACGACACCATCGTGATCGGGAACAAGGGCTACACGACCCTGGAACGCGTGATTCTCGGCAGCACCGCCCTTAAGGTCGTCAACCAGGCTAAGTGTTCCGTCTGGTTATACCGTCACCCCAGGTAAATAAACGGCGTAAATCGGCGTTTATACGCGCTCACCTATCAAAAAGTAAATCGGCGTTTATAAGCAGAGAACCAAAACGCCGGTTTTGCGTTTTGTGTGAATCGCTTAGGGTGTTCATCAGACG
>CAKSWL010000210.1 GCA_934511335.1 uncultured Cloacibacillus sp.
CTTAAAATGGCACGCAAAATATTTTCTATATAAATGAGGCGTTTGCATTGGTATCGGAAAAGGGTTCCATCGCGGCATTTCTTGAACGCAAAAATGTGAAATTTTCCTTCTCGCGCTATTTTGTTGAGGCGCTTGGCGCAATGGGCATCGGCCTCTTCGCCTCTCTCATCACGGGCCTCATCTTAAAGACGGTCGGCTCCAAATGCGGCGTGCCTATATTGGTGGAGTTCGGCACGCTCGCCGGACAGATGGTGGGACCGGCGATCGCGGTGGCGATCGCCCAGGCGCTCAAGGCGCCGCAGATGGTCGTCTTTTCCTGCGCCGCCGTCGGCTTCGCCGGCAACACGTGGGGCGGCCCGGTCGGCGCCTTTGTCGCCGCGATCATCGGCACGGAATGCGGCAAGATGGTCTCGAAGGAGACGGTGATTGACATCATCGCCACTCCCGCAGTCACGATAATCACCGGGATGGCGGCGGCGAAGCTGATCGGTCCTCCCGTCAGCGCGATGATGGCGGCCCTCGGCGTGCTGATAATGCGCGCGACGGAGCTGCAGCCGGGACCGATGGGCGCGGTGGTTTCCGCGATCATGGGCATGATCCTGACGCTGCCCATCTCCAGCGCGGCGATCGCCGTCGCGCTGAATCTTTCCGGACTCGCCGCGGGCGCGGCGGCGGTCGGCTGCTCCACGCAGATGGTCGGATTTGCGGTGATGTCTTTCCGTGAGAACGGCGTCTCTGGCCTTCTCTCGCAGGGGCTCGGCACCTCGATGCTGCAGATGCCGAATATCGTGCGCCATCCGATGATCTGGGCGCCGCCGACGCTTGCAAGCCTCATTCTGGGTCCCGTCTCGACGCTGGTCTTTGGCATGACTAACGTTCCCTCGGGGGCGGGGATGGGGACGAGCGGCCTTGTGGGACAGTTCGGCGCAATCGACGCGATGGGAAGCTCTCCCGCCGTACTGATGCAGATCGGCCTCATGCATTTTCTGCTGCCCGCGGTGACGACGCTGCTCATCGCCGCGGCGATGCGCAAAATGGGGCTGATCAAAGAGGGAGATATGAAGCTCGACCTGTAGGCGCGGCGGCCTTGCCGGATTGCCGTGAACGATAAAGGGCTGCTGGAAAAGCTTGTGCGAGCTTTTTCCGGTAGCCCCCTTATCATCGTGGAAGAGGTTTGCGCGGACGGCCCGCCGTCAGACCCGCGTCGCCGTTTGTTTGTCCTTTTTCCACTTTCCGCTCTTCAGGTACCAGAGGTTGAAGGCGATCGTCTGCAGCGAGGCCAGCGGAGCGGCGAAGCCGACGGAGAAGAGGCTCGCCCCTTCGATGCCGCTCAGTATCCAGGTCGCGGGCACGCGCACGGCAAAGGCGGAGAAAATGTTGTTCGCCATCGTAAAGGCCGTACGGCCGCAGCCGTTGAAGAAGCCGTTGAGGCAAAAGACGAAGCAGACGAGGAGGCAGTCGGCGCTGAACGACTTGAGATAAAGCGCCGTGGCCGCCACCAATTCCGGGTCGGGGGTGAATATCCTGATGACGTTCTGCGGAAAGAAGAATAGTCCGATGAAGGTGAAGACCCCGAAGCCGAGCGAGATCGAAAGGCCGGAATACATTGTGGAGCGCGCACGCTTTGGTTTTCCCGCACCCATATTCTGCGCCACCATCGCCGCGATCGCCGCAGAAAATGACATCGGCGGCAGCATGGTGAAGCCGTTGAGCTTGCTTGTGATGCCGATCGCCGCGGAGGCCGCGACGCCTCCCATCTTGCTGACCGTCGCCATGATAAAGATGAAAGAGATTCCCGTAAGCGAGAACTGCACCGCCATCGGCAGGCCGATGCGCAGCAGCTGCGTCAGCTTCTGCCCCTGTATCTTGAGGCTCTTCAGCCGGAAGTCGAACCGGTAGTCCGCACGGCGCGCGTAGATCACCGCGAGGGCCGCTGAGAGCCCTTGGGCGCAGACCGTGGCAAAGGCGGCCCCAGGTGCGCCCCAGTCGAAGAGTCCGACGAGCACGAGGTCCCCTGCGATGTTCGCGGCGCAGGCTACGGCGACGAAGATGAGCGGCGAGGAGGAGTCCCCGAAGCCGCGGAAAATGGCGGCGAGGGCGTTGTAGGCAAACATCGTCGCTATCCCTGCGGCGTTGATGAATATATAGCCTTTCGTCTGCCTATAGGCCTCCGCGGGGGTCCCGAGCAGCTCCACGATCGGGTCTATCGCCACGAGCAGCAGCGCCGTGATGACGACGCTTAAGATGACGAAGAGGGAGAGCATCGTCCCGATGGTGTCTTTGATCTCATGTTCCTCGCCCGCGCCGAAGAAATGGCCGATCATGATCGTACCGCCCATGGAAAGGCCGATGACGATGCTGTTGATCATAAAGATGAACTGGCTGCCGATCGAGACCGCAGACAGCCCCGCGGCGTCGGTGAACTGCCCGACGATGATCATATCCGCCGCGCCGTAAAGCGCCTGCAGGAGGTTGGCCGCCATATAGGGGATCGCAAATCGCGTCAGCAGAAGGGGGATGCTGCCTGTAGTGAGCGACTGCGCTCCGGAGGTGAATATTCCGGAAAACAACTTTTTAATTTCCATTTCACGTACCTTTATTGAAACCTTTCTTTTTCTTTTAACATCATTATGAAATAATAGAGGAAGGGCAGGCTCGTTGTGAAGCTGAAAATATCGGCTGCGGCCTGCGTCATTTCCACACCGGTGAGCCCGAAGAGGCGGGGCAGCAGCATAATGAGCGGTATAAAGTAAATACCCTGCCTCGTACAGGCGAGAAAGGTGGCGCGCCAGGCGAAGCCGGAGGCCTGGAGCATCATGTTCGTCGTGACGAAGAGCGGCTGTAGCAGGAGCGCGGAGCACTGAAAGCGCATCGCGCGCGTGCCGATTGCGATGACGGCGGCGTCCTCTTTGCGGAAGAGGGCGATTATTTTCGGAGCGAAGATCCAGCCCGCGAGCGACATGACGGCCATCAATATCATGCCGGCCTTGACGGTGAACCAGAAGGCGTCCCGCACCCTTCTGTAGCGGCGCGAGCCGTAGTTGTAGCCGACGACTGGGGAAAATCCCTGGCCGAGGCCGATCATCACCGAGAGGATGAAGAAAAATACCCTGCCGACGATGGACATGGCGGCGATGGCGGGGTCTCCATAGGCTGCGGCGCTGACGTTGAGCGCGGCGGTGGAGATGCTGGCCAACCCCTGCCTTGAGAGCGAAGGGCAGCCGAGGCGGAGGATATCGAAGTAGGTCCGAGGCTGGTGTGAGAGGTTTTTCAGCTGGATGCGCACGAGGCTCTTTCCGCGCAGAAAGAAGGAGAGCATAATCGAAAAGCTGACGCTTTGGCTGAGAAGCGTCGCGAGCGCCGCGCCGGAGATCCCCAGCCCAAAGGTGAAGATGAAGAGCGGATCAAGCGCGATGTTGAGCAGTCCCCCCGTTACAAGGCCGCACATTGAGAAGGCGGCGTGCCCTTCGGAGCGCAGGATGTTGTTCATGACGAAGGAGGCGCACATTATCGGAGCGCCGAGCAGTATCCAACTCGCGTAGCTGCGCGCGTAGGGCAATATCGTCGGCGTGGAGCCGAGCAACGCCATCAGGCCGTCGATGAAGATCAGCCCGCCGGCGCAGAGCAGCACTCCCAGCGTGATCGCGCCGAAGAAAGAGGTCGAACCGTAGACGCTCGCCCTCTTGCGGTCTCCCGCGCCGAGCGCGCGTGCGATCATACTTCCGGAACCCATGCCGAGCGTAAAGCCGATCGCCTGAAAGATCGCCGTCAGCGAAAATACGACGCCGACCGCGCCGCTTGCGCTGGTACCCAGCTGCGATACGAAATAGGTGTCCGCCGTGTTGTAAAGCGTGGTGACCAGCATGCTTATGATCGTCGGAATGGCAAGCGATATAATAAGAGGCCCCACCGGAGCCTCCGTCATACGCGCTTGGTGCTCCGCCGAATTTTTGCTTGGCGCGACGAACAGCTTCATGATCGACAGAACCTCCTGTTTCCGCTTGCGGCGCACCCCTCAGGTAGATAAAGGCCGAACCGGCGGCTTTTTATATAATAGAGTTATTAGAAAATACCACCAAATCCCCAAATTCACAACAGAGGGAGTTTTCTCTTAATCTACAAATAGATGCAAGCGACTGCGAGGTTCATCCGCACGCTGCCGGAGCCATAGGCGCAATCAGGATATGGGCCGCACAAAAGGGGGCTCGACACCGAAATTCACCTTGCCGCGGATTCGTCTGGTATGCCGGTCGGAGTTATTATCACAAAGGGCACCAGAGCTGATTGCAAGGAAGCTGTACATCTTATTTCAGGGATAGAGGCGGAGAATCTTTTGGCGGATAGAGGCTATGAT
>CAKSWL010000211.1 GCA_934511335.1 uncultured Cloacibacillus sp.
GGATCTCGGCCTCGATGGTCTCGCCGCCCTGCAGCGTCGCGCGGACGCCGTTCTCGGTGTGCTCGACCTTCTCGAACGGCTTGCCGACCTTGAAGTTGATCTTCCGCTTGCGGAACGCGCGCTCGACCTGCTTCGAGATCTCCTCGTCCTCCGCGGCGCCGCACCAGTATATATCCTTGCTGAGACAGGCCAGCGCCCCTTCGATATCCCTGCGGCGGAAATAATCTTCGCAAAAATTTTTCAGCAGGGCGAGAGGAGAGGTGAATTTTTGTCCGTCCATCGCTAAAGACTCCTTTTCAGGTTCTGCTCAGCGCCTGAGCGATAGTATCGGCGCCGGCTCACACCTTCACATCATTTATAACAGTTTTACGCAGACGCCGCCTCCGTAAAGACAGCAAATGCACGGCGGCAAAACAATGAGGACTGCAAGCCGAACAAAGGCGCCTGACGCGGCGCGAACGCGGGGGGCAACCGGCAGTCTCTTTCACGTTTGCCGCGGAATTGCCTGATGCATATTTTACGCGGCAAAACCGACGGCCTCCGAAGGGGGATGAACGTCCAAAAAGCTAAAATTTTCATTTATATTTAAGCATAAATTTTTAATTGTGAAATGGGTATCACAATTGTTATATAGAATAAAATTTTTAAAAATACATAATTATATTTTTACATAGGACTAAAATTATGATATGTTAAATATATCATAAATATAAAGCTGTAAAAAATATTTATGAAAAGTATTATCAGGCGTCTCTCAAATCATTACCAAGGAAAGGTCGTGCTGTCTTATGAGTGGGAACAAAGTTAACTGGCTTAATGTGGTAAAGTTCGCAGGTGCGTTTATCGCGTTCTTAATAGGCGCCGGTTTCGCAACCGGGCAGGAAGTATTTCAGTACTTCGCCGCTTACGGTTACCAGGGCCTCCTGGTCGGGCTCTTCGTGCTTGTATGCTTCGTCTACGTCGGAGGGGACTTCATCGTCGCCGGCTTCAACGAGCATTTCAATAACACCAACGACATCTACCGCTACTACTGCGGCAAATATATCGGAGGCTTTTACGACTACTTCTCGATCGCCTTCATCTATATGTCGTACATCGTCATGCTCGGCGGCGCGGGCGCGACAGTCAGCCAGTATTACCACATCTCGCCGGTCTTGGGCGCGATCCTCATGATGGCGCTCTCCGCCGGCACGGTCGTATTCGGCCTCGGCAAGATCGTTGACGTCATCGGCTCGATTGGGCCGCTGATCGTCGTGATCGCCATCGGCGTCGGGCTCGCCGCCATCGTGACTAACCCCGGCGGGATCGCCGAGGGCGCGCGGCTGATCGCCTCTGGCGAGCTTGACGTCACAAGGGTCGGCAGCAACTGGTTCATGTCCGGCACCTCCTACGTCGGATTTTGTATGCTCTGGCTCGCGGCCTTCCTCGCGGCGATGGGCACCAAGGCAAACAGCAAGAAAGAGGCCGTCCTTGGAACGACGCTCGGCGCCGTCGGCTTTGTGTCCGGCGCGCTGATCCTTATGCTCGGACTCCTTTCGAGCCTCCAGGATCTTTACACCTCAGACATCCCCTCGCTCGTCATCGCCGAAAAGATTTGGCCGCCGCTCGCCGCCCTCTTTTCAGTCATAATCATGGCCGGTATCTATACGACCGCCGTGCCGCTTCTCTGGTCGGTCTCGGCGAGATTCGCGCCGGAAAAGACGACGAAGTTCTACGGCCTCACCGCCGGGCTCGCCGCGGCCGCCTGTTTTGTGGCGCTTGAGCTGCCCTTCCGCCAAATCGTCAACATCATCTACGGCGTGAACGGTTACGTCGGAATCCTTCTGATATTCTTTATGCTCGCAAAAAGCTTCGGCATTACGAAGAAGATTGTAAAATAGGGAGGACCCGCTGATATATCAAAAAGATAAAAGAGAGCGCGGCGGCTGGATGCCGCGCTCTCTTTTGTGTGAAAGCACCGCCGGACGGAGATTTTTTAGTCGTTTGCACATTAGACCTCAGAGACTTTTTCCTGCTTATTATTTATAATATTTAATATTACGGCAAGAAAACCTTACAAAGAAGGGGGAATGACTAAGATAAACGCTAAAATAATAAGATATTCGCAACCTGCGGATTGATTTTAGAGTATAAAACTGCGAAATTTTCCATAATTCGGCAACGGGGATATCTTCCCGTTTTTTAGATATCTAAGTTGTAAAAAAACAACTATTTTTAAAGGGACAGTGGGGTAATATGAATAGAGAACATGACGCTCGGGCTGCTGGCGAACCTCGACGCCGTCGCGATGACGGACATCCCCTCGCTCATACTCGCGGAGAAGATATACCCGCCAACCGCCACCCTCTTCTCCCTCATCATCATGGGCGGCATCTACACCACCTCCGTGCCGCTTCTCTGGTCGGTTTCAGCCCGCTTCTCACAGGAGAAGACGCGTAAATTTTACCTGCTCACGGCGGCGCTCGCCCTATCGGGATGCACCGTCGGCCTGTTGCTCCCCTTTCAGCGCATCGTAAATATCATCTACGGCATCAACGGCTACGTCGGGATCATGTTGATAGTGTTCATGATTATAAAGAGGGCGCGGAGCATAAGAAAACGGCCTAAAAATCCTAGGGAAAGGCTGATTGATTGAAAATCAGCCGGAATGATAACCAACGTACCTCCCGCCGATTATGGCCGGAGAGCCGAAATCTATGATGTCGTGCAATTCGGCTGGTTTGCCTGTCAGATGCGCCGGACGCTGAACGGGCAAATCAAGAGCGTCGCGCAAGGCCTATATCGATACGCCTTGCGCGACGGTCGGGGCCTGCCAGTGATGCGAATGGCGCATCTGACCAGCGGCTCCCTAGAATTCTATCACGGCGGCACGTCCGCCATCTTACACGGCCAAGCCCTTCCCTTTTAGAAACACTCGTAGAAGTTGCGCAGCGTCCAGTAGAAGATGTGCGGCTGCTCGAGATAGGAGGTCTGGGAGGCGTCGGGAATGACGGCCATCCGCGAGCCGGGGATCAGCGAACGGTAATATTCGCAGGTCGGCTGCCGCACCTGGTCGAACTCGCCGCAAATCAGCAGGACGGCGATCCGAATCTTGCTCAGCCTGCCGGTAATGTCGATGTCCTTCAATACACCCTCGCAGGTGAATTCGCTAGGCCCCCACATATGGCGGTATACCCGCATGCCGGAGGCCGTCTTCGGTTTGAGCGGCGCCGCGGAGTGTCCCTCCCGGTTGACGGTCGACAGCCGGTATCGAAAGTTGTCGTTATATTTTTTGATGATCTCCTGATAGTAGCTCCCGTCAAAATGATGGTCGCGCTCACACTGCTCCACCGCCTCCAAATAATCCGCCCCCAGCTCGGCAAGGCGCAGCTTCGCGTCGGCGATCCAGATCTTTGTGCTGACGAACGGGCTGATCATCGTGACGGAGATGGCGGGAGAGGGATTGACGCTCAGGACATGTTCCGCGGCGAGATAGGCGCCCCACGAACGGCCGACGAGGTGAAGCCGCGGGGCGCCGATGGCGGCGATAACGCCGTTAAGCGATTCGATGTAGCGCTCGGGAACCCAGAGAGACTCTTCTCCCGTGTGCGAGCTTTCGTCGCATCCCAGCTGGTTGTAGAGATAAACGGTACGATCCTCGGCGAGCCGCTCCGCCATCGGCCTGAAAGACTCAATGTTGCCTCCGGGGCCTCCGTGGACATAAAGGACGGGGATTTGGGAATTATTCTCCGCGCCGTAAACATTCAGGCAGACATACCCTCCGGGGATGTTGAGGTACTCAGTCTTCATACTGACAGCCATGGCTATCGCCTCCTTATTTGCTTGTGTAACTTGTGCTGATTAATTATACCACAATATTCTGATAATATTAAAACAAAAATATCCGCCGCAGCAGTAAATAAAAAGGAGGAGCTGCGATTTTATCTGTACTTCTCAAGGATGCCGGATCGTTTGATGTACAAAATCAACGGTATGCCGATGGCGCCGCAGATGACCGCCTGGCTCGCCCCTATGTAAAGCATCGACCAAATCACCGGCGTCGAGGAGAGCAGGGCGATGTAGGCGCCGACCACGACGGCGTTAATGACGATAGGCGGGAGCGCGGCGAGCCACACGTTCGGCATCTTCGCGGAGAGCCAGGCGGCGGCAAACGTCGCCGCGCTGCCGAGAATGATGTCCGTGATGCCGAAGCCGCCTATCATATTTGCGATCAGGCAGCCGACAAAGAGACCGGGCACCGCCTCCGGCAGGCAGAAGGGCAGCAGCGTCAGCGCTTCCGAAACCCGGAACTGCACCGGGCCGAAGGAAATAGGCGCCAGAACGAAGGTGAGGCCCGTGTAGAGGGCGGCGA
>CAKSWL010000212.1 GCA_934511335.1 uncultured Cloacibacillus sp.
TTTTACAGAGGTCGTTGAAGTTGCAGAGGGTGCTGAGATCACAAGCGTAAATGAGGCTAAGGAACTTGAAGAGAAGCCTAACTTCTTTGGTTTTGTGACCTAGCTCGTAGACGGCGCCGTCCTCGAGCCACCAGCTCCCATCTATCCACTTCCCGCGCTGTGCCGCGATGATCCGCGCCAGGCGCCCCTCATCAAACTCCTCTACCGTCACATCCTTCATATCCTTGGTGGCGTTGTCCATCTGGTCGATATAGATCACGCGCTTTACGACGCCGCCGCTCTCCTCTTTGAGAAATACTTTCTGGGTGAAGATCGGCGCCGATTCCCGCAGCACCTCGTATTTCATCACGTTGGCCGCGGCGCGCTCGCTCAGCGGCACAATGCTTTCGTTGATAAAAAATGCGCAGATGGAGACAAAAAAAGCCGCTATCACCACCGGGCGCACGATACGCTGGAACGAGAGTCCCGCAGATTTCAACGCCACCAGCTCGGAATTAGCCGATAGCTTGCCAAAGCCGAGCAATGCCGCGAGAAGACAGCTCATCGGAATAGTAAAGACGACGAGCCTCGGCATGTAATAGAGGAACAGCCTGATTACTATTCCGATGGAGACGTTCTTTTGGATAATAAGCTCCGCCATTTGAAACAAAAGGCCCCCTGCCACCAAAATCGTAGTAAAGGCTATAAGGCCAAAGAAAAAACTCCCCTTAAGCTCTCCCAATATAAAGCGGTCGAGCGCCCTCATTTGAAAAGAAAATTTATCAGAACTCTTCAACGGTATTCTCCATTATTAAGTTTCATTATATAATCGGCGCACTCGCGTACCGCGCCTCTGCCTCCGGTCCGCTCCGTGATGAAATCGGCGCAGGCGGCGACCGACGGATGGGCGTTCGACACGGCGATGCCGAGGCCGGCCCACTTGATGCATTCTATATCGGGAGTATCGTCCCCGGCATAGGCGGTCTCCGCGGCGGTTATCCCCCATGCGGCGGCGAGAGAGCTCAGGTCACGCAGCTTATCGTCAGTGCCGTTGATACAACATGTAATTTTGAGATTATCGGCACGCTGCTGCGTCGGCGCGGAATACCTGCCGCTGATGATGACGACCTTGACCCCGCTCCTGAGAAGCTGCACTATCCCCTGTCCGTCCTGAACGTCGAATCGCTTCAGTTCGTTTCCGGCGCCGTCCATATAGATGCCGCCGTCGGTCAAGGTCCCGTCGACGTCCAGCGCAAACAATTTAATCAATTTCCCGCCTCTGTATTATGATGCCAGTCTTGCGTCATCCGCGGCGTGAATCCCCTCGTACTCTCAGCCGCGAAGTCAAGAATCATCTTGGCTTCGGGATCATTCGGATATCGCTCCTGTACCTGACGAAGGCCATCCCTGATGGTAAACCCTGAGTTGTATATCAGCTTATACATTTCGCGTATCTTGCGGCGTGTTTCCATATTGATATTCCGGCGGCGCAGACCGACCTTGTTTATGTCGTAGACACGCAGAGGCACCCCCGCGGCCATGCAGTAGGGCGGCACGTCCTGCGTGATGCGCGATAGGCCTCCCACCATACAGTATGAGCCGATATGCGTAAATTGATGAAAGCCGGTCATACCGCCGATGACGACGTAATCCCCCACATGGACGTGCCCCGAGAGACCGGCCTTGTTTGCTATCGTGCACTCCCTGCCGATATGCACATTATGGGCAAAGTGCACACCCTCCATGACGAAGCAGCCGTCGCCTACCGTCGTCGATTCACCTTCGCCGACGGCACGGTTGATCGTGACATATTCACGGCAAACGACACGGTCGCCGACGACGGCCCAGGTCTCTTCGCCCTTATAGCTGAGATCCTGCGGCACGCCGCCGATAACGGCGTGCTCGTAAATCACACAATCCGAGCCAAGCACCGTATAGTCGCAGACACGGGCAAAGGCCCGCAGCACCGTTCCCGAACCGATTTTGCTCTTCGCGTCGACTATACAATATGGGCCTATAGTTACGTTATCGCCTAATTCAGCCTCTTTAGCAACAATAGCTGTCGGATGTATCTGGACGCTCATCTTTTCTATTCCGCCTCAAGCGTCAGGCCGGAGGCGATGAGAAATCCCATCTCGGCCTCCGCAACGATCTCGTCGTCGACCTTCGCGACAAATTCAAACTTACCCATGTTCCCGCGGCGCCGCTTCAACCTTGCGGTAGTACGGAGCTGGTCTCCAGGCTTTACCGGCTTGCGGAATTTAGCGTTATCTATCGATGTCAGATAGACAAGCCGCCGCTCCCCGTTCTGGAATTCGGGCTGCAATTTGAGAAGCACGGCTCCCACCTGACCCATCGCCTCAAGAATGAGGACCCCCGGCATTACCGGCTCATCGGGAAAGTGTCCCTGGAAGAACGGCTCGTTAAATGAGACGTTTTTATAGCCGGTGACCTCTTTTATCTTATCCGTGTCGACAATTTTCTCAACCCTGTCTACAAGCAGAAATGGATAACGATGCGGAAGAAGTTCCATTATCTGATTGATATGTACCTGCATTGATTTTTCCTCCTTATTTATCTCTCTTTAAACCGTTTTTATGCCTATGTTTAAGAAAACAACGCCTTTATCCGGCGCGCGAGCGTTCCGTGAATGCTGTGTCCCGCCGCGACAGCCACATAGTGGGCCGTCGGGATTTCTCCGGCCAGAGTCAAATCTCCTAGCAGATCGATGACCTTATGGGTCACGCATTCAAGCGGGAAACGCAGCTGCTGCCCGCCGACAAGCCCTTTTTCATCAAAGACTAAAGCGTTGTCCAGCGTTCCGCCCTTAGCAAGTCCATTCTGTTTCAGATAGTCAAGCTCGGAGGTGAGTCCAAAGGTGCGGGCCCTTGAAATTATATTATAAAAAGTCTCGCTTGTAATATCATATTTAACTCTTTGAGTGCCGATCGGGGTCCCTGAATAATCGATTGTATAGGTTATCATCAGTTTATCGGCGGGAGCGGCGGCGATGAGGCGCCCTCCTCCGTTCTCTTCCAGATACAGCGGCGCGGAGATCGCGCGCCTTTTTATCTTGCCGTCAATTTCCGCGAAGCCGCAGTTTTTGATCGCCTCCGCAAACGGAAAGGCGCTGCCATCCAGGATCGGGACCTCGCGGCCCTCGATCTCCAGCTCCACCGCCTCCAGTCCCATGCCGGCAATCGCCGCGAGCAGGTGCTCGGCGGTCCTCACAACAGCTCCGTTTGGAAGAGAAAAAGCCGTGAGGCGGCTGTCTTCCTGTACCACCGCCTCCGTGAGCGGAGCCAGTCCCTGCCGGCCGCGAAAAAAGATGCCCGCCTGCTTGCAGGGGCGCATCCAGAGTGTAGCTTTTTCACCGGAATGCAGTCCAACTCCCGAGATTTTTATCTCGTTCTTAAGCGTTTTCATGCTCTTCCTCAAGGCGCTCGACCTTTTTAGCGAGATCCTTTACATGCCGCATCAGCTCAGGCAGCTGCCGCACGGCGGCCTGTTGGCGAAGCTCCCTTTTATGCTCCTGCGCCGGGAATCCTGATACTGTGGCCCCCGCGGGGATGTCGGAGAAGACGCCGGCGCGCCCGCCGACCGTGCAGCCGTCCCCGATCGTCGCATGGTTTGAGGCGCCGGACTGCGCCGCCATGATGACGCCCTTGCCGATTTTCGTGCTTCCCGCGATCCCAGACTGCGCGACGACGATCGTATAGCCGCCTATCTCGCAGTTATGGCCAATTTTTACATGGCTGTCGATCTTGGTCGAGGGGCCGATGTACGTCTCCCCAAAGGTCGCGCGGTCGACCGCTGAACAGGCGCCGATCTCGACGCCGTCGTCAAGGCGAGCGATCCCTATCTGCGGGATCTTCACCATGCCGGCGCGCGGATCCGGTATAAAGCCAAAACCCTCGCAGCCGATGACGGCATTTGCGTGGATCACACACCGGTCCCCAATCTTTGTATGATGGTATATCATCGTTCCCGGTTCTATAAGGCAAAAGCTTCCGATCTCGGAAAATTCGTCGATAACGACATTTTCCATGATTATCGTATCGTCGCCGACGATAACGCCGTCGCGAATCACTGAACCCGCTCCTACGGATACGTTCGCTCCGAGGCGCGCAGTGGCGGCGACGATCGCCCTGTCGGATATTTTCACCTCACGCTCAGGCCTATCGTCAAAATAATGCAGCAGGGATATAAGCGCCACCCGCGGATCGTCGACCTCTACACCGCAGCATCCCTCCCATATCCATCCTCTTTTGGTAAAGAGCACGGCGCCCTCTTTCACAAGCGGGATAAATTTTTTCTCCCAGAGCGGCGAGATACTCCCCTCCACGGCTTTCTCCGGCGCACATATAGAGG
>CAKSWL010000213.1 GCA_934511335.1 uncultured Cloacibacillus sp.
TATCCAGTTGCTTAAACCATATAGCGCGCATCGGGCAATTGGCAGATAAATATTAAATCGCGAACCACCCAACAACTGGATTATAGTATCGAAACAGGAAATTGTAAATTATTCTCTGTATTTAAAAGACATTTTACAGCTTTCTTGTAATTTTGCACAATAATTTGGTCAATACAACGGTTTTTATCGCCTAGTTTTATCCCAAAACACAAAAAGCGGCCCTGGCAGTTATCATTAGCCGGGCCGCCGCCTGTGACAGTTCTAAAAAATTATCGTTCCGGCACTATTTCTATCCAGTATCCATCGGGATCTTCAATGAAATAGATCCCCATCTCGCTGTTCTCGTAGCAGATACAACCCATCTCTTCGTGAAGCTTATGCGCCGCCGCAAAATCTTTCGCCTGAATCGCAAGGTGGAACTCCGCCTCGCCGAGATCATAGGGGGTTAGCCGGTCGAAAAGATAGGTAAGCTCCAACTCGAAAGGCGTGACGCCGTCCGTCAGGTAGACGAGGGTAAAGTTCTTTCGCTCCTTGCGGCGAGCCTCCTTAAGACCAAGCGCCTTTTCATAAAAGGCAAGGCTGCGCCCGAGGTCTCGGACGTTGAAGTTGAAGTGGTTGAAGGTAAAGTTCATGGCGCGTTTTCCTTACATAAACGCCCTGTTGAGGATAAAGAGCACCGCAAGGACATATAGGAGCCAGTTGACCTCTTTGCCGCGTCCCATGAGCAGCTTCAGCGCGACGTAGGAGACGATCCCGAATTCAATGCCCGCCGCGATGCTGTAGGCGAAGGGCATAATGAAGAAGGCGATGATCGCCGGGAAGAATTCCGTCCAGTCGCTGAAATCCATATCCTTGAAGCCCATCATCATATAGCCCCCGACCATGATCAGCGCCGGCGCCGTGGCGCAGGCGGGGACGATCGCGATCAACGGGCTGAAGAAGGTGGCGAGGAGGAAGAGCACGCCGACTGTGAAAGCCGTCAGCCCGGTGCGTCCGCCCTGCTCGACGCCGCTTGCGCTTTCCACAAACGTCGTCACCGTCGAGGTGCCAAGCACCGCGCCAGCCGTCGTGCCAATGGCGTCAGCCATCAGAGCCTGGCTCGCCTTGGGAAGGCGCCCCTCTTTATCGAGCATGTCGGCGCGGCTGGCGACACCGACAAGCGTGCCTACCGTATCAAAAAAGTCCACGAAGAAGAAGGTGAGGACGATCACCCAGAAGGCCGGCTGCGCGACCATCGAGAAGTCCATCTTCATAAAGATCGGCGCAAGCGAGGGCGGCATCGAGACAATGCCTTCTGGCATCTTCGTGATGCCCAAGGGGATGCCGGCAAGCGTCACCGCGACGATACCGATAAGTATCCCCCCCGTCACCTTGCGGGCCTCAAGCGTGATCATCAGCAGAAGTCCGGCAAGCGTCAACAGCCCGCCGGCATTGCTGCGGAGCGTGGAAAGGCCGACAAGGACCGCCTGATTGGCCACTACGAGCCCAGAGCTCTGAAGGCCGATGAAGGTGATAAAGATACCGATACCGGCGGATACGCCGATCTTAAGCGTTTTCGGTATCGAGTTGACGACCTCTTCACGCACCTTAGTGCAGGTCAGCAGGATGAAGATGACGCCTTCGATGAAAATCGCGGCAAGGGCCACCTGCCAGGGGATCTTCATCCCCAACACGACGGTGAAGGCGAAGAAGGCGTTGAGCCCCATCCCCGGCGCCAGCGCAAATGGGTAGTTTGCGAGGAAGGCCATCAAAAAAGTGGCCAGCGAGGCGCCAAGACAGGTCGCCACCAGCAGGGCTCCGAAAGGCATGCCCGTCGCGGAGAGGATCCCCGGGTTTACAAAAATGATATAAGCCATCGTCATAAATGTCGTGATCCCCGCGAGAATCTCTGTGCGTACGTCTGTTCCGTGCTCGGAGAGCTTAAATTGTTTCTCAAACCAAGCGTTCATAAAGTTTCCTCCTTAGAATAAAGTTCTATTAACAGGAGAGAGATATACCGCCGCTCTCCTCTCTCCAGATAACCTAGTATCCGACGAAAGACCAGACGGCGCATATCACGGCAAAAACTGCCGCGACCGCGATGCATGCCGTCTTTTAAAGATATCCTTCTCCGCTTTCTTTTCCCTTTTCTTATCCATCGTCGGCACCTCTCCATAATTATAAAACATTTTTAATATTTTACTCGCAGAGAGGTCTCTTTTCTTCCGTATTACCGCCAACCGTCGCTTCCAGCCGGGAGCAGAAGCTCCGCACCGCGGCGAGCGTCCGTTCTCTTTCGCGCGGCGCCAGAGATTCCATCGCGCCCATCATCCAGCCGTCGAGCTCTTTCATCAGGACACAGGCGCTCTCCCTGCCGGTGCGCGTGAACTTGATCACCTTGCGCCTGCGGTCGGTAGGGTGCGACAAGCGTTCTATTATGCCCCGTTTCTCAAGGCTGTCAAGCGTCGTGGTCATCGTCTGGCGCGGCACGCCGAGATAGTCGGCGATGATGGACGGCTCCATCCCTTCGGGGCGGATGTGAAGCTCCTCCATCAGCGACATCTCGTTGGTGGAAAAGCCGTGCCTCTCGGCCCAGCGGGAATACACCTGGTCATAGCGCCGCCAGACATCCGATACTTCAAGGATCATCCGATGGTTTTTCTCGTCCATGATTTCGCCCGTCCTTCTACAAAATACCCATGATATTGCCGCCGGCAAGCGGCAGCCTTCTGATGTTGCCCCGCCGCCATATTATAACGAAAATCGCCGCGAGCGTCACATTCGTAAAGAACATCGCAAGCCAAACGCCGTCAAGCGCGAGGACAAGCGGCAGCGTCCAGAGGAAAAACGGCTGCAGGACAAAGGGGTCCCCGTAGGTCAGCATCGAAGCCAGATCGCTTCTGCCGATCGCCTGATAGTAAGAGGCGCCCACCTTGGCCAGCCCCAGAAAGGGGAATACAGGGACAGATAGAAGCAAGCCGCGCGCCGCGACCTCCGCGGCCTCTCCCCGCATGGAGAAAAAGGCCGGCACGATCCGGTCGCTGGCAAACACCAGCAGCGAGCAGACGACCCCAACGGAGAGCGCCAGCGTAAAGCCGAGCCTCGCCGTCAGCCGGCGGCGGGCGCTGAGATTGGCCCCGTGATAATAGCTGATAAGGGGCTGTATCCCCTCCGCTACGCCCTCCTCCAGCATCACGCCGACGGGGACGATATAGCCGACCACCGCGTAAGCGGCGACGCCGGTATCGCCGCCGTAGGCAAGAGACTGCCAGTTATAAAGGATCATCGTCACGGCCGTCGCGATCTGCACGCCAAAGGGGGAAATCCCCATGACGGCGATACGGCGCGCAAGCGGCCGCCAGAGGCGCACGAGCCCGAAGCGCAGCCGGACCTCCGACTTCCCAAGTAAAAAATGCGCGGAAAGCAGGAGCGCCGAGACCGCCTGCGAGGCCACCGTCGCCCACGCCGCGCCCGCGATGCCGAAGGGGAATACGATCACCCACAGCCAATCGAGCGCGATATTCGTACAAAAAGACGCGATCATGATAAACATCGCCCGACGGGGAAACCCGTCGTTCCGTACCGCGCCCAGCATCGCCATGGTGATAATCTGCGCCGGCGAGGATATTATCAAAATCCAGGCGTAGAGGTGCGCCATCTCTGCGATCCCGGAGGAAACCTCGTAGAAAGAAAGCAGATATTCCGCAAGCGGTGTGAGCAGAAGGCTCGAAGCGGCCGAAGCGGCGATCATCAGGAAGACCATCGTACCGAGAATACGCTGCGCAAGCGCCTGGCGTCCGCGTCCCATGCTGATGGAGATAAGGGCCCCGCCGCCCACGCCGATACCGGCGCCGATCGCCGTCACGACGACCGAAAATGGAAAGGCGAGCCCGATCGCCGCCAGCCCGTCCTGCCCAATCCCCCAGCCGACGAAGTAGCCGTCCACGATCGTGTATATGCCGCTCAGAAGCTGAGAGCTCATCGCCGGCAGCACAAACATAAAAAAGAGCTTAGTCAGCTCCTTGTAATTTCTCGTATGAAACATAGTCAAGACCTCCGATTTTCCGCGTCCTCGGCAAACGTGCCGCCGCGCAAGTTTTTGTGTAAATTATTATTACGTATTCATATAATACGATTATGGATTATATTATAATGGATTTTATTTTATAGTCAAGGCCGGCAGAAGATCAGGCAAGGCCATCCGGCGCTCCCATTTGAGCAAATGCCCCGAGCTGGGCATATAAGGTCTGCCGGACATTGGATTGTCATAGGCCAGCGTACCTGTGTTACACGATAAGAGAAAAAGCAGCAGACCGGACGGCGAACTGTTAAGATTAAAGC
>CAKSWL010000214.1 GCA_934511335.1 uncultured Cloacibacillus sp.
TTATGACCGACTGCCTCCATGTGATCCTTGAGCGGCTTTTGGTCGATTGTCAAGCCCCGAAGAACAAGGTCGGTTTCACGCAAGGTCAGCGTATTTCCTTCAATCGCATTGGAATTGTAGGTGTATTCAACGGCAAACTCTTCGTTCAGGCGTTCCAATTCGCCTTCAGTTAAAGGTCTTCTGCCGTCAAGCTCTTTCTTCTTGCGGTCGATCTGCGTAAGGATGCTTTCTTTGGACTTATACCTTCCGTCTGCCGGTTTCTCAGCGTCAGCCGGTATCTTCCAGCCGCGTCCTTCCTGGGACGCTCCCGGAATTTTCCCTTCGGAACACAGCACACGGATCCTTCTATCGGAAATGCCCCATTTTTCAGAGGCTTGCTTTACAGTCATAAACATGGTTTTATCCCTCCTGACTGTATCTGTTCTACCACATTATCGGAACAATATCAATGCTATCGGAATACCATTATATGAATTATCGGAATAATATAGCCTTTTAACTATCGGAACGATGCTCTTTCCTTGTTGTTGGAACGAGCTTTTTTCCCAAGCAAGCCCTTGACAGACTTTTTCCTTATGTCAATAGCAGGAAGGTCTTTTCTCAGCCTGCGCTTTCACCCGAAGATCACAGTCCGCCGCCGCCTTTGCTGCTGCCGGACTCGCAGCCGTGCGTATGATCGTGACCGTACCGCTGACCGCTCTCGTTGTCCGGCATAAGAAAGTATCACAGGGAAACCTGTTTACAGAAAACTATTCACATGCTCTTATAAAACTAAAAGCTAAAAATTACCGCCGCCACGCTTTTCATACCCAACGCAGCGGCGGCAACTCCCTACTCTCCCTTCAAAAACCTATAAATCTCCCGCACCTCCTCAAGCCCCTGCTGTGATGCGTCGCGGATATCCAGTTCAATATCCTTAATTGCGGCCGCCTTATCATCAGCCGTCATCTGCTTATCCAAAGTAATCGCGCGTATATCGCGGTAAGCGGCGTAAATACCGTTCTTGTCAGTATTCAGCTTGGCGGTATACTTTATTGCCTGCTCCATCTCAAGCAGGCGGATCTGTGCCTTGGAAAGCGAAGCCGGCCCCTCAGTTTCAAGCTTTTCAACGGCGGAATTCAGCTTCGTCAGCAGACCGTGCTTCTTATCATACAGCTCCTTCTGGAACAGCTCCTGGTCTCGACCGCCAACCGATGCGTCAGCAAATAGCCCCCGGAACCCCGGCATCGTCTGCCACCACGGTTTTGATGGGCGAGTTTCCCCGCGCAAGGTGCGCACGCCACTGTCAACAAGATTAGAAAACTCCTTGCCAGCGCCGCCAGTCATCTGAGAATAGGCATATTCCAACAGCCGTGGCGACTTTATCACATCCATCGCCCTTTCCAGCAGAGGTACCCCCTCAAAGTCAGGCAAAAACCTAGCCGCTTTGGATACCGCCTTGGCCATCTCCGACGTATAGGGGCCATACTGATATTCGCGTTCAAGCCGCTGCTCCCGCTGCGGTACAATCTGCCGGTCGTAAAACTTTGAATATCCGCTTCCAAGCTCAAAAGCGAGAAGCATCAAATTCGGCGCCATCTCCGGTGTCATGGCAGAAAACAACGCCCCCGTGAACCCCTCGAAGGCAGCCTCGTCACTAGCAAGCCACCTATCAACCATCCGCTCCGGCAGACTGCCAAAAATTACCCCCAGTTCGAAAGGCTTCGGGATCGTCACCGCCGTATCGCCGACGATTAAATTCCAGAACAGATTCTTCCGCCACGCCGGCAGATTTTGATATTTTTTCTTCCTTTCGTCATCGGAATAATTGTAAAAATGCTGCAGCATCGACGGCAGCGTAATATACAGCCCAGCGCGCAGCAGCGCCTTCTTGTTGACCTTGCCGCCCTTGTAGAACGTCCGCAGCATCTTATCGACCCCTTGGATGCCGGCGTTAAAAAACGCCACATACTGGTTCACCCTTCGGGGCACCCGCCCAGCGCGCATAAAATTCATATTATCGCGCGTCATATAAACAGCCTCGTCCTTCGTATATTTCAGACTGCCGTCAGCGTTCTTCGCCTTGATCAGTCGCTTATACTGCCCTAAACGGGAGGCTGTCTTTGAAAGTTCCGAAATATCCCCCAGTAGCTTCCACACCGTATTGTCGCCGTTAAGCTTTACCGCATCCAGCAGCAAATTCCTCTTATCCCGCTTCAGCTCATGCAGCAAATCAGCCATCCTATCCGCCGATAAATTTGTCATGCCCTGCAGCCCGCCATGCTTCATAAAATCCTCATACAGCCCCTTATTGTTCGTAATAGCCTCCGTCATCCCGGCGACGTCGCGCAGATGCTTCAGCACGGCATACGTGGAAAAACCGTTATGCTCGCCCTCCGGCACCATCTTGAGAATAGCCTGCAAAGCCTTAACGCCCTTCTCCTCGACGCCATACTGGATCCGGTAAAGAGCGCGGGAATAAACCCCGTGCAGCTCATTCGTCGCCTTCATATGAAACTTATCGCCGAACTGCGCCAGCAGCGGGTACAGATCATCGCGCCAGTCGGTGGAAAACTCTACAAACCACCCCTCATGCGGCTTCATCCGCTCCCACAACGACCTCTTCTTACCTCTGGTACTTACAACCCTTTCAAGGTTGCTGCCCTTGATATCCCTCTGCCATTGCTCGTTGCCAGACAACTCGCGCTCCTGCTCGGCCGCCGAAAACTGCTCCTTTGGCCTGCGGATATTTCGCGCGGTCTCGCCGCTGACACTATCGACCTCCGTCATATCGGCCATCTGTACCTCAGTACGCCCGTCGTCATCCGCCCGCCTATCTTCAAGCCGGTAATGCTCCTCATACCCGCGCACCGCCGCCTCACCGGTATTGCCAGAAACGGCGTTTTGTGCTACATTATCCTTACCGGACATGGGGAGCCCGACATCGGGCAGCGAGCCATGTTGGTCGGTAGGGGGACGCGGATGTCCGGACTGGCCCTTCCATAAATAAAGCACATCCTTTGCGTTCTGGATGTGCTTTTTTAATTCCCTTATGGCCTTGTTGCCGCTGCTGCTCTTGTCCAGCTGTATGATAGATGTGACCACGCGCCCGTTCTGCCCCTCCTCTACTCCTACGATGATGCCGTTCATCATATTGCCGGATTTAGCATCATAAAGAGACACATAAAACGTTCGTCCGTTCTCCTGCCTTAGTATTGCCAGCGGGTCTTTGAGCGTCTCCTCCGCCGTGAAAAGACCATAGACGCGGCCTCTGCGGATATCGTTTAACGACTTGTCCATTCCTGCAACCATATGAAGCGTATATGCTTTCAAATCTTCCGTATTTCCCGGAGCAAAATACACCTTCTCGCCGAGCGGAGTCACGATCTCCGTTTTTCCGAGCCGTTCCACCTCTTTCATACTCAAGGCAAGCATATCGCCTGGCTGCATCTTATTTGTCTTAAAAATAAGTTGAGGGTCGACCTTCTTGATATTCGCCTTATCCAGCGTCAATTCCGAAACAAAACCATCGACCTCTGCCTTGGGAATAGGCCGTCCCAAACTCTCGGCGCCATCCCCATCAACGGCGGCATCGTTACGCTCCGAAGTCATCCCCGGGGCAGCACCCATATCCGAACGCTCTGACACAGATCCGCTATGTGTGGCGCCGTACGGGGCGCCGACCTCGCCTGCCGCAGTCGGCCTGTTCAGCGCCTTTCCGGAGGCGATCTCACGAAAAACATCCTCGGAGTTCCTGCCAAACAGCATCGCGCGTATCGCGGAGAAAAAGTCCTTCAATCGCTGAAAAATCGCCTGCGTCCTCTTCGTCAGCTTACCGACGCGCCCCTCCAGGAACTCGCCGTACATCTCGGCGGCCCTCTCGCGGCTCCCATGCGTTTTCAGCACCGCGGCCTGCTCCTCCTTCGTGAGAGAATCCCACGCAGATTCAAAAACCTCATGGCTGAACGTGCGGGCGTCGCTCATGCCGGCGACGAGATCGATAAACCGCTGCCCGTCGATAACGCGCGTGCGCCCGGAGACCGCCTCTCCAGGACGTACCTCGCGGCCATAATCCCGCTTCACAACCTCCGGGTCGGCGGCGATCGCCTCCGCCTGCGTGTCAACGATCCACGACACACCGTTCTCAAAGTCCAGCCGCATCTTCCCCTCGCCAAGTTCTGTGACCTTAGCGCCCTTCACGCGCGCGGCGACCTCGCTCACCGAAAGCGGCGGCAGCCCCGCCCGTTTTTCGCCCAGCGCGTAACTTCCGGGAGCGGCGCTCTGTGCCTTGACAAGATCAGCCTCGGTCTTTACACTATTAAAC
>CAKSWL010000215.1 GCA_934511335.1 uncultured Cloacibacillus sp.
CGTTGCTAAGGAGGCGTCTGGTGTGGCCTTCATAATAACCAAAGTCAGGATCGATTTCATGTTCAAAGTTCTTAAACTCGTTGACCGTAACGTTGATGTCGCTCTTGAGGCGCGAGACCTCTACGTCATGGAGCAGCAAGTTATTGATGACGTTGAAGAATCCTGCGGGAATAAAGTAATATGCAGGCAGATATCTCTCCGTCACCGGGGTGAAGGTGCTGAGATGCTTCAACTCATAGGTCTTAGGCTTATCCAGCTCCGCGGACCAGGCGCCGGAGTATTCGTATGAGTCGATTGAAATCATTTCGGTAACGTCGCGGCTGGTAGTGAGGACGACCACCTCGCCGTTCAGCCCGTTCTTTTCTCTGTTTGATTCTTTATCATTAAGCTTCTGCACAAAGTTCTTGACTTCGTCCTTATGCTTCGAGAGCGCCGCGATCGTGCCGTAGATACAGGCATACTGCGTTTCCACACGTGTTTTGTAGGGATCCCAGGAATAGCACTCCAACAGTACGGAGACCATTTTTCTCAGCCCGACATAGTTGAAGGCATATCTCGGAAGGTCTTCGTCGGCCGTCTTGGACCAGTAACCGCCGTTAGGATCGTCTATCTCCCAGTCTTCTCCGGGCTTGAAGAAGTTTCCGTAGGGGCGCGTAGTCCTGCCGTACTTGACGTCGAGCATCGAGCCTTTCCCCATCGCCGCGGGGATGAAGACTTTAGAGTTAAACTCAGCAAGCTCCTTGTCCGTGTTTGCGTTATAGGACCAGTGATAGGTGACGGCGTGGCGAATCCGTGAACCGTCCGTCGCGTGGGCGTCAAGGATGAGCGAGGGCTGCCATTTCTTGAGCACCTTCATGACCGCTATCGTCTCCGGCTGTTCAAGCTTCGTGAAATCACGGTTGAGGTTGAGCCCCTGGGAGGTATTTCTTGACCCGACCAGACGCGGCTCCGGCTGAGAATCTATCCGGTGCTCGCCGAGCATATCGTTGCCGTCGACGTTATGGTTGGGATTCAATATGACAACGACATCTTTAAGGATTTCGTCGTGCTTTCCCTGCGCAACCTCGCGCGCCAAGATCAAAGAAGCCTCTTTGCCCTCGATCTCCCCGGAGTGGATGTTGTTGTTCAGATAACAGACGACCTTATCTGAGCCGACCTCCTCCGGGCCCTTGGGGGCCGGCTTGCCCATGACCATGACGATCATCTCTTTGCCCTGAGGCGAATATCCAATATGGTCGACGCGTATCCTGCCGCCGCTCTGCTTGGCGACTTCCTTACAAAAATCGACGACCTCCTGGCTTGAAGACGTCCTCGTATAATTAGACTCCTCCGCCGGCGTCTTCATCTCATCAAGAGAGACGGCCTCGGCCGGCGCCCATGCGGCTAACCCGATAAAAGCCGCCGTCAAAAGAACCTGTGCTAAATTTTTCATTATGTACTCCTTTCTGCCACCCACTGACTCAGATGCTTCCCCCATGACAATAAGCGCAAGTGAAACAAAGCTATTCTTCTTTTTCTATTTTTATTGCCGCCACCCCTTTATGCTCCAAAAGTAAATCCCGGGTCCTCAGTTCGCGAAGGATCCTCTCGCAGTTTTCCGGAGCCGTTTGATCGTTTTTGAAATAGAGAGAATAAAAGGCTCTCTCTGCTTCGACGTATTTCTTCCAGGCCCGGTCGACCTTTCTAAAGGGGGGGCGTAATTTTTCCCCTCTGTCGTAAGGCACCCGCTGATTGACGGCGGCGAAGGCGCGCGCTAAGCCGCTCCGCGTCTTCTGCGAGAGCCACGCCCCGTCTTTTTTGCGAAGAGATTCAAGCTCGGCGGCGCGGTTTTTGAGAATGGCGTTGATGGTATCTCTGTATATGTATAATTTTTCTTTTTTCCGCGTGACGAGCTCATCTTTAAAAATCGCCAGGTTTTCCTCCTCGGCGGCAAAATATTCCATAAACGCCGCGTGGCTCGCGAGATAGCGCTCCTTCTCATCGCCGTTCAATACCTTTTCAAATTTTTTATGCACGGCGAAAAACGCCTCATAATCAGCCGGCTCCATCCCCCACGCGCATAGCGCCGAAGGAAAGCTCAATGCCGCAATGAATAAGAAGAAGGATTTTATCAGCCTTTTCTTACAAAAATTAATCATAGCCTAAGCCTACCCCCCTAATTTTCACAACGTTAACGGTAAAAACAATGTGTTTTTACCGGCAAAAATTTTTGATCCGCTGACCTATAGCTATAACTAACAGTATATTTAGATAGATGGATATCGCATATAAAGTTACTCTGGTAATGAGACTGCAAAGGATGCATTTTTTTCTGTTTTTACGTGGGAAAACGATAAATTTTTGAATGGCGAATAGCTCTGATATATTACAAGGCTTATTGGCCTATCTATATATCATAAACTATATACCGAATATAGTACATATATTAAAACTAATTCATCTAATTTCACGTAATTTTATGAATAATATAGCTTCTGACAAAAATACTACCCTTTTAAATTATCTAATGCTAAAATATTTTATGTCAACCAGATATTGTGACGTTGTCGACGTCCTGTGATTGATGGGCCTATAAATTGCGGAAAGGTTTTTCAAAAATGATACGATACGATATCACACCGGATACAGATTCTATCGACATCAAAATTATAGAGGAGCTGACAAATAATTCCAAAATCACCTGTAAAGAGCTCTCCGACCGCGTCAACCTTTCGATCCCGCGCGTCTACGAAAGAGTCAAGAGGCTGGAGGAAAGAGCCGTCATAGAGGGTTATCACGCGAAAATAGACCTTAAAAAACTGGGCTATGGCATTCACGCCTTTATTCTCATAAAGACGGACAAGTATGTCGGCAGCATGTCTGCAATGCTCAGAGAGACGGAATACGTATACGATTTATGGGTGCTTTCAGGAGAATGCAACTATATGCTGGAGGTCTACGTTAAAGAAATGGACGACCTCAGCCGCCTGGCAAATGACTTGTATTCTAAAATAGGCAGGACCCATACTTTCATCGTGATGAATTAAGCAGCCGCTGATCATATGCGCCATCCGCGTCACGGGCAGGCCACGGCCGCCGCGGGAGCGTATCAATATACATGACCTGCCCGTTCAGCGCCTGGCACATCTGAACAGACAAACAGCCGACCCGTACGACATCATAGATTGCGGCTCTACGGCCGTAATCAGCGGAAGGTACGCCGCTTATTGTTCCGGCTGATTTTCAATCGATCAGCCTTTCCTTAACGCACCCCATTAATAAAAGCATTGAACAGCCACTCCGGGCCGCCGGCCTCACAAGGGCGGACATTCACTCTCTTCTGCCGCTTAAGTCTTTCCCAGACCCTTGACAACGCCGGTTTTTCTGATATACCTATATGGGTATATGTATATCAGGAAGGGGCTGTTTAAATGAAAGAACGGCAAGAGATAGATAGCGAGCAGGAAATTTCTCAAAAGCGCGAACACGGGCATCACCACGAACATGGAAGCGAAGAGGCGCACTGCTGCGGCTGCGGACACTGTCATTCCCCTGAAGAGGGAGAGAGCCTCCGAGGGACGCTGACGCGGCTCTCCGCCGCCTTTGCGCTGGCGGCGGCCGCCGCCTTCGCGCCGCTGCCGCCCGGCGCGAGAGCCGCGGGCTTCGCGGCGGCCTATTTGCTTGCAGGCTGGCGCGTGCTGCTTTCCTCGCTGCGCAGCATTCTGCGCGGAGAGGTCTTTGACGAAAATTTCCTTATGAGCGTCGCCTCGCTGGGCGCATTCGCGATCGGCGAGATGGCCGAGGCGGTGGCGGTGATGATTTTTTACGGCGTCGGCGAAATGCTCCAGGACTCCGCGGCGGCAAAGTCAAAACGCAGTATTGAAAGGCTGATGGATCTCCGCAGCGACCGCGCCAGCGTGCTGCGCGGCGGCGGGCTGGTTCAGGTCAGCCCCGAAGAGGTCAAGGTCGGCGAGACGATCTCCGTCCGGCCGGGAGAGAAGATCCCCCTTGACGGCGTCGTGATTTCCGGCGTTTCGTTCCTCGACACGAGGGCGCTCACCGGCGAGTCGACGCCGCGGCGCGTCTCGCTTGGCGACGAGGCGCTCTCCGGCTCCGTCAGCACCGACGGGGCGCTTGAGATTCGCGTGACGAAGCCCTTCGCGGAATCGACCGTCGCCAAAATCCTGGAGCTCGTGCGCGGCGCGGCGAGTAAAAAGTCCACCACCGAGAGGTTCATCACAAAGTTTGCGCGCTGGTACACGCCGCTCGTCGTCGGGCTCGCGGCGGCCGTGGCGCTGCTGCCGCCGCTC
>CAKSWL010000216.1 GCA_934511335.1 uncultured Cloacibacillus sp.
CGTGATCGCGCACCGGCTTTCGACGATCCGCGACGCCGATCGGATACTGGTGCTGAGGGACGGGCAGATCGCAGAAACGGGCACGCACGACGAGCTCGTCGCTGCGGGCGGACACTATTGCCGCCTGTTCGCGGCAAGCAGCGGGGAGTACGCGGCAGGCGCATCCGCATCCGTCGCCCCCTGCGGTGATTCTAAATCCGCTTACGCGGAGGGGACTCGTAATACGGAAGTGAGTTAAGATGTCGAAGATTTTGCGCAGCTATCTAAAATACGCGCGCGGCGAGGGCGGATTTTCGCCGTGGAGCATATTATATCCCTGCCAGTTTATCACGCGGGCCTGGATGAAGCTGCGCATTGGCCTCTTCAGCCGCGGCATCTTCGCCGTCACCGACCCGATACTGCCGACCGTCAGTATTGGCAACAACAGCTTCGGCGGCACGAATAAGACGCCGATGGCGGAATATATCGTACGCCAGTTCGCCGAGGCGGGCATCAAGGCGGGGCTCGTAAGCCGCGGATACCGCACGAAGGAGCATCCGCCGCTGTGGATCGGGCAGGACGGAAAGAGCACGCGCCGCGATTTCGCGGGAGACGAGCCGCTGATGCTCTCAAAAAGGCTGCCTGAGGCCAAGGTGGTCGTCTCGCGCAACCGTATAGAGGGCGTGAAACTGCTCGCCGCGCTCGGGGCGGAGGTGGCGGTCACCGACGACACCTTCCAGCACCGCAAGATGGGACGGGACGTCGACATCGTCCTCGTGGACTCTACCTGTCCCTTCGGAAATGGGCAGGTGATCCCCGCGGGTTCGATGCGCGAACCGATGTCGGCGTTCCACCGCGCGGACATCGTGGTGCTCACAAAGGCCAACCAGGCCGCGCCCGGAGATGTCGAGTCGATAAAAGAAAAGCTTGCGCCCTACGTGGAGCCGGATAAGATCTTCACCGCCGACATCAAGCTGGAAAGATGGATGGAGATCACGCCGGAGGGGGAGAAAAAGCTTCCCGACGGCTTTTTGCCGCGGGGACGGTATATCGCCATTTCGGCGATCGGCAATCCGGGCGGTTTTTATAAATTCCTTGAGGAGATGGGCGTCGGCATCGCGCTGCGCCGCACCTACAGAGACCATCACCTGCTGACGGAGGAGGATCTCGCGGAGCTTGACGCTCTTGCGGATGAAAGCGGCGCGGAGGGCTTCGTCTGCACGGAAAAGGACCTGATGAACATGCCGCGGAAACTTTCCCTCAGCCGCCCGCTTTACGTTCCGTCGATCAAGGTGTCGATCCGCGACAGTCTCTCCTTCCGCCGGAAGATAATGGAGCGGCTGCGCCCCTCCTTTCTCGTTACCTCCAACGGACACGGAGAGGACGCCATCGGGCTGGTGCTGGCGAAGAAGCTGATTGAGCGCTTCAAATGCGCGCAGATAGAGGCCTTCGCCTTCGTCGGCTCCGGCAAGCCCTACGCGATGAACGGCATCCGCGTAGTCTCGCCGCCGGCGGAGATGCCGAGCGGCGGCGTCGTCAAATATCACTTAGCCGATCTGCTTCGGGACCTGCGTCACGGACTTGGCCGCTCGATCAGAAAACAGCGCGACCAGATGCGCTCTCTTCTGGGTAGGTACCGTACACCGCTCTGTGTCGGCGACGTTTATCTGCTCTCAAGCGTTCTCTGGGGACAGGGGATGAAGCCGATTTTGATCGCCACCGCGAAGACGGTGCATCTGAGCGGCCACCTCTGGATTGAAAAATGGCTGCTGCGCAAACGCTGCGTTCTCGTCTGGACGCGCGACGAGGAGACCGCCCACGAGCTAGCCCGCGGCGGCGTGCCCGCCGTCTTTTACGGCAACCCGGTAATGGATCTGCTCGACGAGGTGAAGAGCCCCGCCTTCGCCTGGAGCGACCGCGGCGCGAAGATATTGCTGCTTCCGGGGAGCCGTCCGCGCGCCTATGACGACATCAAGCTGATTTTAGATACCGCCGTGCTGCTTTCCGCGCGGATGGAGTGCAACTTTGTCATGGTCCCCGCGCCGACGATAGACATAAAGATGATGACGGAGAACCTTGAGGGCTGGGAACTCTCGGCGGACGGCGGAACTCTCACCTCCGAAAATGTCTCCGTGACGGTCTGCTGCGAGCCGGTCGCCGCCGCGGCCTACGGCGCGGAGCTGCTGATCGGGCTCGGAGGAACGGCAAACCAGCTTTGCGCCGGTCTGGGGATACCGGTCGTCTCGATCATAGAGCGTGGAAAGCTGCGCCAGAAAAAACTGCTGCGCGATGCGGAGATACTCGTCCCGCCGGAGCCGGCGGCGCTCGCGGAGGCTTCCGAGCGGATACTCTCCGACAGCAAGCTGCGGCGCTCCATGCAGGAGGCGGGGATGAAAAACCTTGGACGCACCGGAGCGTTGGAGAAGGTAGTAGAATACTGCGCGGAAGAGCTCGGCTGGGACAGGCGCTGCCGCGTATATGAAAAATACAGAGATTATCTTGATTCGCTGGAGAAATAGACAAGGAGCTGATATAGATGCCCGCTGAGAAGAGCGTAAGAGAGGTAAGAGTGAGGGACGTCACGGTCGGAGGCGCGCGGCTGACGGTCGCCGCCGGACCCTGCGTTCTCGACACTTTTGAAGAGGCGCTGACGATCGCCCGCGCGATGAAGGGATTCTGCGCGGAGTTCGGTTTTAATTACATTTTCAAGGCTTCCTTTGACAAGGCCAACCGTACCTCGATAACGAGCTTTCGCGGCCCGGGAATAGAAACGGGGCTCAAATGGCTGTCGGAGATCGGACGCGCCGCCGACGTCCCCGTGGTTACGGACATCCACGAACCGCGCCAGGCGGAGATCGCCGCGCGCCATGTGGACCTGCTGCAAATACCGGCCTTCCTCTGCCGCCAGACCGACCTGCTAGCGGCGGCGAGCCGCACCGGCAAGCCGCTCAATATCAAAAAGGCGCAGTTTATGGCGCCCGAGGATATGGCCTCCGTAATCGGCAAATGCCGCGAAAGCGGCTGTGACGACGTCATCCTCTGCGAGCGCGGCACGGCCTTCGGTTATCACGAGCTGTCGGTAGACTTCCGCTCGCTGCCCGTCATGCGCGCCCTCGGCTGTCCCGTGATGTTCGACGCGACGCACAGCGTGCAGAAGCCCGGCGGAAAGGGCTCATGCAGCGGCGGCGACCGCTCATTCGTGCTGCCGCTGATCCGCGCCGCCGCCGCCATCGGCATCGACGCGCTTTTCATGGAGGTGCACCCGAACCCGGACCTGGCTAAGTGCGACGGCCCCAACTCAATCGCGCTTGCGAAGGTACGCGAAGTTCTGCGCCAGACATATGAGATAGATAAAATCGTCCGCGAAAAAACTGGATTTGCGGCGCTTGACTGGTCGGAGGAATAAAAGATGAACCTGCCCTATGAACGCGAAGAAAAGAAACTCCCCGCAGAGGAGCTGATCGCCGCCGGAAGAGCTATCATGCTCGAAGAGGCGGAGGCCCTCAGAATCGCCACCGAAAGAATGGGCGGGGAGATGGCCGCCGCCGCCCACCTTGTGAGCCGCTGCCGCGGACGCATCGTCGTGACCGGGCTTGGCAAATCGGGGCATGTGGGGCGCAAGACGGCGGCGACCTTCGCCTCCCTCGGCGTGCCGGCCTTCTTCCTCCACTCCACGGAGGGGGCGCACGGCGACCTCGGCATGGTCTGCCGCGAGGATGTGGGATATTTCCTCAGCAACAGCGGCGAGACCCAGGAACTGATCGCGCTCATCCCCTATTTCAAGAGGCTCGGCGCTCCGATCATCGCCGTTACCGGCAATCCGGGATCGACGCTTGCGCGCGAGGCGGACATCGTCCTCAACTGCCACGTAAAATCAGAGGCCGACCCGCTGAAGCTCGCGCCGACCAGCAGCACGACGCTGCAAATGGCGCTCGGCGACGCGGTGGCCGGCATGTCTACGCTGCTGCTCGGCCTCCAGAAAGAGGACTTCGCCCTCTTCCACCCGGGCGGCTCGCTTGGCAAGCGGCTGTTGCTGCGCGTCAGCGACCTGATGGGCAGCGGAGAGCGGATGCCGATAACGAAACAGGAGGCACGGGTGCGCGACGCCCTCTTCGACATCACCAGCAAAGGTTACGGCGCGACGGCGGTCGTCGACGGCGAGGGAAAACTCGTAGGCGTATTCACCGACGGAGACCTGCGCCGCTTCATCGAAAAAGAGGGGCTTGAGGGGCTTGAGCTGCCCGTCTCCCGCGCCATGACGAAAAACCCGCGCGTGATAGGCCCGGAACGGCTCGCCGCCG
>CAKSWL010000217.1 GCA_934511335.1 uncultured Cloacibacillus sp.
CTCCATGATTATCGGCGTCAAGAAAAAGAAGCCCGAATATATCAGCCCAAAAACTACCGCCAGGCGGGTCACATAGGGACGGCCGCCCAAATCCAGAATGAGGCACATAAAAGCGGGGTAGCCAAACCCCATCCCGATGCCGAAGATAAACCCATATGCCATCAGCGCCGACGGGCTCGCGGCCGTCGTCATCACGAACATCATCGCGGCGGTGATGGCGGTCGCTCCGGAGGCGCAGATTTTGCGGGGCAGCAGGTCGATGAGCTTCCCGCATAATATGCGGAAGAGCAGCGCCGTTCCCGCGGAGACGCTGTAGAAATAAGAGGCCGTCAGCTCCAGCTCTCCCGTGAGCTGGACGAATGTCAATTGTCCAGCATCCGTCAGCGCGAAGAGCGCGGCTGAGACGGCAAATAGCGCGATTTGCGGCTTTCGGAGCAACGTTATGTACGAGACCGGCGGTTTGTCACGCCTCTCCGTTTCCGCATCTACGTCATTTCCGATCTTTGGCAGCTTAAGAACAGCGGCCGTTCCCGCCGCGACCAAGAGGGGGAAAAAGAAAATGTAACAATTATAAAACCCCCTCGTGATGAGGAACTCCATTGCGGGCACGATTATCAGCGAGGGAAGGCTATAGGCCGTCGTTATCAGTCCGATGCTGCGGCCTCTGATCTTTTCAGGTATAAACTGTCGTTCGTAGGCGGTGAGCGATACCCCGACCATACTCAGCCCGAGTCCGGTGATCCCGCGCCAGGCGATGACGGAGGGCATCGTTCCCGAAAAGAGCGCTACTCCGGCGGCGCTGATGAAAAAGCAGGCGTAGCCTCCTAAAAGCATTTTGTCGTCGCCGAAGCGCTGTTCAAGGAGGGGGATGAAGGGACGGGTAAAGAAAGAGACGCCGTAGCATATCCCCATGGCTACCCCCCCGAGCGCGCCGAGGGATACGCCGCGCCCCTGAAGATAGGGGAGCAGGAAATAATAGCCGCTCTCCATGGAGGCGCTGATGAAGGTGATGGAGAAGAATATAAAAATATAGCCGAATTCAGGGCTTAACCTTCCTCGCATCCCGATCATTTCGCCATCTCTAATATCGCGTATGCCATCAGCCGTGTGCTCTCCAGCAGATTGCTGATGAGAAGCCGTTCGTTCGCACCGTGCGCCCGGTCGTCTTCATTCTCGAAGGTGGCTCCGTATGGGACCATGTTCGGCATTCTTTTTGAATATGTCCCGCCGCACATGCCGACCAGGTATGCCTCCTTGCCGGTGGCGTTGTAATATCCCCTCTGCAGGGTCTTTATCAGCGGGTGTTCAGGGCTGTAAAATAGCGGCTTTGTCTTTGCGAAAGGCACAAAGTCCCCTCCCGCCTCGGAAAAGCCTTTTTCTAGAACGCTGCAGACAGTGTCGAAAGACAGCGTCTCCGCCGGAATATAAACTCCGCATGTTACGGTGATAGAGCTTTCGTCGCCGCTGATCATCGCCATGTTTACGGTAAGCGCTCCGCAGTGTTCGTGCGAGGCCTTGATGCCTAAGGATTCGCCGTCCGGCTCGACCCCGATCTTGTCCGCGAGAAACCGGATGAACTCTCCCGCCTTTCCGCCCACGGCGCTGCCGCGAAGAAGGATCAAAAGGCGGCCGATGGCGTTCTCGCCAAGTTCCGGCAACGTGGCATGAGCGGCCTTACCGTAGACCTCAAGCGTCAAAAGGTCATTGTCAAGGTTTGTCTTTATCCGCCACCCCCTGCGGCGGGCGGCCTCGGCGATGGCGTGCGTGGCGTCCTCGAGGTCCGACATATTCCCCCTCAGCTGGACTTCCGCCTTTGCGGGAACGGAGCCGATACTTTCGCCGCCGCGGATTTTCACGAGCACGATCCCGCCCTCCGCCGCGTCTACCGTCATTGTGGAGGTGAACTTGAGCGTTCCCTTTTCTGTATTGACGACGGGATAGGCTCCGTCAGGCGTGAAGGCGTAAAGAGGGGCCGGCTCGCTTTTGAGATAGGCCTCGACGTCGCGCATCCGCCCGCACTCTTCGTCCATACCGAAGATTATCCGTACCCTTCTTGAGAGGGGGACTCCTAAATCTGCCACAGCCTTCAGCGCGTAGAGGGAGCTGAAAAGGGGTCCCTTATCGTCCTGAGTGCCGCGGCCCAAAATGGCGCCGTTTTTGACGATGCCGCAGAAAGGGTCAAAATCCCATCCGTCGCCGGGAGGCACTACGTCAAGATGCCCCATCGCCGCCACAACATCGCCGCCGTCGCCATATTCAGCCCAACACACTCTGCCGTCCAGGTCCGTTACTTTGAATCCCAGCAGATGAGCGCGGGTCATCGCGTGGTCTGCGGCACGCGCGACCTCCAGTCCGTAGGGAAAACCACTGGAATCTTCCGCGTAAATACTAGGAATGCGTACGCTTTCGCATACGCTTTGCACCAGCTTTGGCAAATATGATTTTACGATCCTGTCAAGCTTTTCATTCATTACGAAGTCCTACAGGAAATCGCAGATATATTCCGCCATCTCACTGCAGCGCACCTTGAAGACGGTATTTGCCGGCACATCGTAATGCTCCCCTTTTTTCACGAGACGCCAGTCCTGGTCATTGGGAAACAGTACTTCGACCGCGCCTGCCGTCATTACCACCTTCTCCGGTCCATCCGAATGGAACTCGAACTCTCCAGGCAGGTACACGCCGAGCGTCTGAAGTTTTCCGTCGGGGTAGCGGAGTGTGCGGCTCTGTACCTTACCGTCACAGTAAATGTTTACAAGCGTTTTCACGTCGACGGAGTTGATAAAATCTGTCATTGTCATTCTCCTTACTTAGCTTAGCAGGAGGAGGCGCTCCTCCTCCCATCACTGTTTAGATAACTTTTTGTTGTCACGTTGGTTTTTCTTGCTGCCTTATCAGGGTCAAGGAACTTGTTCTTGAATTCCCTGACCAACTTGGAAATCACCGCCTGTGCTGTAACGTTGACATATATCGGCAGCGCTGAGCGAATGTCGAACATCATCCGAGCCGCCAAAAGGGCAGTGCGGTGGCAGAAAAATCAAGACGCTGAACGGGACCACCGTGCCGCTGTGACGCACACGCTTTATATATTACGTACTTCATGCGTTTTGCTATGCACGCAACAGACGGTAAGCGATTCAAGATAAGAGAAGCAGAAAACGGTCGCCATCAGCAAGAAGATAATCATGAAGAGGCCGGCATATGCGGAACATAGCCCCCACAGATCATCCCCTGAGCCTCTCCGATAGAATTGGTGCCGGCGCGTTCAGTCTGCCGCACGTATATGATTATGGCCGCCGGCCCTGTGGTCGTACAGACGATCATCATCTCCTTGAATAGCTCCACCGCGTCCTAAAGTACTTGACGGACGTGTGATGATCGACCCTCTACCGCAGGTGGCCTCATTGCTGTAAATAGTAGTGCTTAAAGAGATCCGAATGCCTATATTTACCGCAGTATCGGCCATAGACTACCAGGTGATGCATAAACAGGCAGGAAGTGTCTGCTTCCTGCCTGTTTTTATTTTAGCGGTTATTTTTCCCAGAGCGCGACGTTCTTTTCGATTTCGACCTTTTCTTTGTAGAAAATGCCGCGCTTTGCCTGCTCGGCCATGACCCAGTTATAGAAGTCGTCGTCCTTCGCGAGCTGCTCTGCGGAGAGCATACCCTTGCCTGTCAGCTTGCCGTCGACCATCGCGCGGGCGAAGATGCCGCAGGTGCAGGCCGTCGTCCAGGCCATCGAGGTGTAGCCGGTCTCGGGGATCTCCCTCTGGGCGATCTCCCAGGTGTAGGTGACCCTGTCTCCGTCCTTGATCCCCTTGACGACGATCTTCATGACTGACATATCTACCTCGCCCTCCTGGCGCTGGTAGGCCTTTGAGAAAACGTCTATCAGGATGTCGCGCGGGACCTGCTTCACCTTACCTAGCATCCTCTCTTCTTTGTCAAAGAGATTCAGATCGTTGAGAAGGCGCATCTGCGCTGCGAGTCCGGGCCAGCGAACGGTATAGGCCGCCATCTCGGGCACGTCGTGGAAGCTGCGGAAGAGGCTGCCCAGTCCGTTGCTTGTGAAGCACTCGAGGTTTTTGAACTCCTCGATCTCAAAGTGCATCACCTCGCTGAGGGCGGGGATAACCATCTCTTTACCGCCGCGGACGACGGTCGTCGGCTGGTTGAACTGGTTGAGGTTGTCGGAAATTGACCAGGTTGTGAAATAGTTGAAGGGAGGACGCGGATTCACGGGGAGGCCGCCGCCGACGTAGACATACATCTCTTCGC
>CAKSWL010000218.1 GCA_934511335.1 uncultured Cloacibacillus sp.
GTATGTGTCACGGGGCTGGGCGTGGTCGATATCGCAACGGACTTTGGGCTGCTTTCGCAGCTTATCATGCTGGGGCTCATCCAGATCGGAGGGCTCGGGATCATGACCGGCATGATGATGCTCTCCATCGCCGTGGGACGCAGGATCGGGATACGGAGCCGGATTTTTTTTCTTGGCGGACTCGGCGTCGACGGTCTGCAGGGAGCGATCACGCTTTTTTTCACGGTGATCAAATACACGCTCTTTTTGGAGGGGCTCGGCAGTCTCGTAATGTTCGCGGGGTTTTTGCTCTGCGGCGAGGAGCTCCCGCGGGCCGCCTATCTGGCCGTTTTCCATTCTGTGAGCGCCTTTTGCAACGCGGGCTTTTCTCCCTGTCTTGGGGGGCTGCACGATTATAAGACGACGCTGCTCATCCCTGGGACGGTGATGTCGCTGATCGTGCTTGGCGGGCTCGGTTTTCCCGTTTTTGCCGAATGCGCGAATTATTTTAAGTGCCGGCGGCAGCACTGCGTTTCGGTTTACGCAAAGCTGGTGCTGATCATCACCGGCGGGCTGATCGTTTGCGGCGCGGTGCTTTTTCTTTTGTCGGATTGGAACGCGGCCTTTAAAGATCTGCCGGTGTGGGCGAAGTTTTGGAACGCCCTCTTTGCCAGCGTTACGGCGAGGACGGCGGGTTTTGAGACGGTGCCCAGCGGTTCTCTCTCCGGCCTCGGCCAGGCGCTGATGATCGTGCTGATGATAATCGGCGCCTCCCCCGCCTCGACGGGCGGCGGCGTGAAGACGACCACCTTCGGGGTGTTGGCGATATCCGTATGGAGCGAGCTGCACATGCGCAGGGAGCCCACTTTTTTAAACCGCGGCATCTCGGAGCGGACCGAGCGGCGGGCGCTTTCCATCATCGCTATTTATCTTTTCACAATTTTGGCCGGCTCGGTGCTGCTCACGCTGGTGGAGGAGGTCTCTTTTTCGGCGATCATTTTTGAAGTAGCCTCGGCGCTTGGCACGGTGGGGCTGACGATCGGCGTCACCCCTGAACTTTCCGCGGCGGGGAAGCTGGTGATAACGATTTTGATGTTCTGGGGAAGGGTAGGGCTCTATTCGTTCATCTCTACGCTTGTTACCGCTGACGGCGATGCGGGGATACATTATCCTAATACGCATATTCCCATAGGCTAAAGAGGGGGATTCGTCATGGGGAGGAAAAAGAAGAGTTTTCTGGTGGTCGGCCTCGGCCGCTTCGGCACCGCGCTCTGCGAAAAGCTGGCGGGGCTTGGGCAGAACGTCATCGGCATCGACAGTATGCCCGGGCCGGTCATGGAGCTTTCCGACAAGATAGCCGTCGCCGCGCAGCTCGACGTGACCGACGAGAATTCTCTGCGCAAGATCGGCGCCACCCAGGTGGACGTCGCGATAGTGACGATCGGCGAGGCGGTGGAGCACAGCATCCTCTGTACGTCGCTGCTGGTCGATATGGGGGTCCCCGTCGTCATCGCGCGCGCCTCCAACAAGCTGCACGCCAAAGTGCTGGAGCGCGTCGGCGCGCATAAGGTGATATCCCCGGAGCAGGACATGGGCTCGCGCATCGGCGAGATGCTCGTTTATCCGTGGTATTCCGCCTTTACCCGCATAGAGGGCGGCAACTTCATCCTCGGGAAGATCCGGCCGCTGCCTGAGATGATCGGCAAGGATATGGCGGAGCTTAAATTTTCACAAAAATACAAAGTTATTGTTATACTTATGGAGTATGAGGGAATCCAGCATACGCCGTCGCCTATGCGTCCCTTTGAGGAAGGGGACCATCTGTGGGTGTTGGGCCATGTTGCGGATATGGGTAAGCTCGTCGAAAAGAGCGACGCCTCCGGCCTCATCGACATGAAGGATATAAATTTACCCGGCGCGCCGCAATAGCGCCGTTTGCAGGAGGCAGGATTTATGCAGGAAAACGATGAAATGAAGGAGCCGCGGGGCAAAGACGACGGCCTTCTTGAGCGCCTTGAGAGGATCAAAGAGGCGGGGCTCGAGAAGATAGCGCAGAGTTCTTTGCCGGATCAGCTCCAGCTCGTCCGCGCGAACCTTCTCGGACGCAAGGGAGAGCTGACAGAGATATTGAAGAGCGTCGGGCAGGCCGCACCGGAGCTCCGCAAGGCTTTGGGACAGGCGGCCAACGAGGTGAAACAGATAATCAGCGACGCCGTGGAGAGCCGCAACGCCGAGCTGCTGGATACGCTGTCCGCCTTTGAGGGCGCGGCGGACATCACGGTGCCCGGCATAGAACCCTTCCAGGGCGGCCTGCACCCGATAACGCAGATGTGTTACGATTTAAACGACGCCTTCCGTTCGCTTGGCTTCGAGGTCTTTTCCGAACCAGAGATAACGAGTGAAAAATATGCCTTCGACAACCTTAACTTCGCGCCGGAACATCCGGCCCGCGAGAGCATGGATACCTATTGGCTCAAAGGGCACGACGAGGAGCGCGGCGCGAAGCGCCTCTGCCTTCGCCCGCACCTCACCGGGGCCAGCGTGCGTTATCTTCGCGAACACGGCGCGCCCGCGCGTTTCGTCTATCCAGGCCGCGTCTACCGCAACGAGACGACCGACGCCCGGCACGAACGCGCCTTTTTCCAGTACGAGGCTCTGATCGTCGATAAAGATTTCTCCTTCGCCTCCGGCATGGTCCTCATCAAGACGATCCTTGAGAAGGTCTTCGGCCATGAGGTCGATGTGCGGATGCGCGTCGGTTTCTTCCCCTTCGTCGAGCCAGGATTTGAGATCGATATGAAGTGCCAGGTCTGCGGCGGCGCGGGCTGCAAGGTCTGCAAGCATGTCGGCTGGATAGAGGTCATGCCCGGCGGCACGCCGCATCCGAATGTTCTGAAATCGGCGGGGCTGGACCCGGCGGTATGGTCCGGCTTTTATATCAATATCGGCCTCGACCGTCTGGTAATGATGCGCTACGGCGTGGACGACGTGCGCCTTTTTCACAGCGCCGACCTGCGCTTCCTGAAACAGTTCAAGTAGGAGGGTGATGTTATGAAATTATCGTTAAACTGGATAAAACAATATGCCGACCTTCCTGCCGACCTGACGATGGCCAAACTTTCGTACGACCTGACGATGTCGACGGTCGAGGTAGAAGAGGCCGTCAGCCTCGCCGATAATCTCGCGGGGCTCGTCGTCGGGCGCATCTTGACCGTCGAGCCTCATCCAGACGCCGACAAGCTCCGCGTCTGCACGGTGGACGTGGGAGACCCCGCCCCGTCGACGATCGTCTGCGGCGGCGTGAACCTCGCCCCCGCACACCTCGTCGTCGTGGCCAAGCCCGGCGCGCGGGTGAAGTGGCACGGCGAGGGAGACCCCGTCGAGATAAAGCCCGCGAAGCTGCGCGGCGTGATGAGCTTCGGCATGATCTGCGCCTCCGGCGAGATCGGCCTCGCGGAGCTCTTCCCGACGACACAGCACGCCGAAATAATGGACGTCACCGAGTTTGACGCAAAACCGGGGACGCCGCTCGCCGAGGCTCTCGGCCTTGACGATGTCATTTTGGAGATAGACAACAAGTCGATGACGAACCGTCCCGATCTCTGGGGCCATTATGGGATGGCGCGCGAGCTCGCCGCTATCTACAAGTGCCCGCTGAAGCCGATCGAGGCGGTGGAATTCCCCGCGATGAGCGGGGAGCTGAAGATAGAGATCAGGGATACGGACCGCTGCGCCCGCTATGTCGGCCTCGCCATCGAAAATATAAAGAATGTTCCCTCACCCTTTGAGCTTAAGAGCCTCATCTGGCGCGTCGGGATGCGCCCCATCAATCTCCCCGTCGATATCACGAACTATGTGATGCTCGCTACGGGCCAGCCTACGCACGGCTTTGACGAAAAGCATATCGCCGGCGGCATCCGCGTGCGCCGCGCCTGCGAGGGTGAAAAATTGCAGCTGCTGGACGGTGAAACGCTTGAGCTCACGGCGGAAGATCTCGTCATCGCCGACGAAAAGTCGCCGGTGGGACTTGCGGGGGTCATGGGCGGAAAACTCGATTCGATCCTTGAAGATACGACGAAGCTCATCCTCGAGGTCGCCAACTTTGAGGCGCTGGGCATCCGCCGCACGTCGCAGCGCTTTGAGGTGCGCACGGAGGCCTCGGCGCGCTATGAGAAGGGTATCGACCCGCAGCGTGTCGACGAAGCGGTGGCGGTGGCGGCGGCGGCTTTTAAGAAGTATTTCCCCGATATGCGGATAAC
>CAKSWL010000219.1 GCA_934511335.1 uncultured Cloacibacillus sp.
GGTCCGCGGCGGGAAACGCCGCAGGGCAGCCCTGCGGCAGGCGGTTTTGCACGTTTGCGCCGCAGATGACGTTTGTCTCATGTCCGCCCTGCAAAGGGCGGACGGCGGCCTCCGTCTCCGCCATGATCCCGCCCCGCACGGCGGCGCTTTACACGGCCGGCGCTGCGGCGAGCGGTTTCATTGATAAATTCAAAATCAAAAATGCCTTTCTGACAACGGGAGGATAAATTAAGAGGGGAAAAACATGACTTCTGATATGATGGTCCAGCATTTCTTCAACGCGCTGATGCTGGGCAGCCTGTACGGCCTCATTGCCATCGGCTATACGATGGTCTACGGCATCTTGCGCCTCATCAACTTTGCCCACGGCGATATCTTTATGATCAGCACCTATTTCGTCTTTCTTGCCATCACGGTAATGCACCTTCCGTGGATTCCCGCGGTGATACTGTCGATAGTGGCCACCGCGATCTTCGGCGTCATGATCGACCGCGTCGCCTATCAGCCGCTGCGCAACGCGCCGCGCATCTCGGCGCTGATCTCGGCTATAGGCGTCTCGTTCTTTATCGAGAACCTCTGCCTTGTCATCTTCACGGGCGTTCCCAAGCCGATGCCGCGCTTTGAGCCGCTAGTCCGCGTGATGACGCTGGGCAACGTCCGCATCCTGCCGCTGGCGATATTTGTCCCGGTAATCTCCTTTATCCTCGTCGGCGCACTGCTTTGGATGCTCTACCGCACGAAGCCTGGGCTGGCGATGCGCGCTATCTCGCGCGATATCGAGACGACGCGCCTCATGGGGGTCAAGGTTGACCGTATCATCGCGCTGACCTTCGCCATCGGCTCCGCGCTCGCCGCCTGCGCAGGCATCATGTGGGCGCTGCGCTATCCGCAGATACACCCCTTCATGGGCGTATTTCCGGGCCTCAAGGCCTTTATCGCGGCGGTTCTTGGCGGCATCGGCTCCGTACAGGGCGCGATGATCGGCGGCCTGCTGCTCGGCTTTATGGAGATCATGCTCGTCGCCTTCTTTCCGGGGCTCTCCGGCTACCGCGACGCCTTTGCCTTCGTCCTGCTTATCCTGATACTTTTCTACAAACCGACCGGCCTGATGGGCGAGAAGCTGGAGGATAAAATATAATGAAAAAAACGACGAAAATAACGCTCAACGCCCTCTGCCTCGGCCTCCTGGCCCTTTTTCTCTGGTGGGCGCGGGGAAACCTGGACGGCTATAAAATACAGGTGCTCAACCTCATCGCCGTCAACGCGATCCTCGCGGTCAGCCTGAATCTTATCTACGGCTTCACGGGGATGTTCTCACTCGCGCACGCCGGCTTCATGGCCATCGGCGCCTATGTTACGGCGATCCTGATCCTGCCCGCCGCGCAGAAGGAGATGATGTACATCCTTGAGCCGATGATATGGCCCTTCTCCGTGATGCACGCGCCATTCTTCCTCGCGGTGATCGCCGGCGGTCTGGTGGCGGCTCTGGTAGGCCTTTTAATGGCGCTTCCCTGTCTCAAGCTCGGCGGCGACTATCTGGGGATCGCCACGCTCGGGTTCGGCGAGATAATCCGCGTCCTCTTCACCAACATGACGTCGATCACCAACGGCGCGCTCGGCCTCAAAGGAATACCGGCATACGCCAACCTCGGCTGGAACTATTTCTGGTGCGTGCTCACCGTCTATGTGATTGTTAAGCTGCTCTCGAGCAACTTCGGAAATACCCTCCGCGCGGTGCGCGACGACGAGGTCGCAGCGAAGGCGATGGGGATAAACACCTTCCGCGCGAAGACGATCTCCTTTGTCGTCGGGGCGTTCTTCGCCGGCATCGGCGGCGCGCTGATGGGCAGCCTCATCACCACGATAGACCCAAAAATGTTCAACTTCCAGCTCACCTTCAACATCCTGATGTTCGTCGTCGTCGGCGGCCTGGGCTCGATAACAGGCTCGCTTATCGGCACTGTGGTGATAACGGTGCTGCTTGAGTGGCTCCGCTTCGTCGAAGATTCAATCACGATTTTTTCGTGGGAATTCGCGGGGATGCCGGGCATGAGAATGCTCATTTTCTCGCTGCTGCTGCTCTTCATCATCCTCTACCGCCGCGAGGGGATCATCGGCGGTTATGAATTCAGCTGGGACGGCGCCGCGCGTTTTGTGAAGCGCCTGTCCAAAGGAAAGGGGAAGCGCGCCAATGGCTGACGCAATACTCAAAACCGAAGATATCATGATCAAATTCGGCGGCCTGACCGCCGTCAGCGATTTCACGATAGAGGTCGAGCGCGGTTCGATAACGAGCCTCATCGGCCCCAACGGCGCGGGGAAGACCACCGCCTTCAATATCATCACCGGCTTCTACAAACCGACCGCGGGACGTGTGCTCTTCGAGGGAGAGGACATCACGCCGCTTGAGCCGCACATCGTCTGCAAGACCGGCATCGCGCGCACTTTTCAGAATATCCGCCTCTTCACGGGCGGCACCGTCCTTCAAAACGTGATGACCGCCTGCTGGGTGCGCCAAAGGGCTCCATGGTGGAGCGCTCCCTTCATGCTGCCGATATTCCTTCGTGAAGAGCGGGAGATACGCGAGCGCTCGATGGAGCTGCTTAAGACGGTCGGGCTTGACAAACTTGCCGGCGAGGTAGCCACGGGGCTGCCCTACGGTGCGCAGCGGCGGCTCGAAATATCGCGCGCGCTTGCGACAAACCCCAAACTGCTGTTGCTCGACGAGCCTGCGGCCGGCATGAACCCGCAGGAGAGCCAGGAGCTGATGGACTTCATCAGAAGCATCCGCGACAAATTCAACGTCACGATCCTGATGATAGAACACGACATGAAGGTCGTAATGGGCGTCTCCGAATGGATACGCGTGCTCGATTACGGGCAGCTTATCGCCGAGGGCACGCCGGCGGAGATCCGCGCGAACCCGAAGGTCATCGAGGCCTATCTAGGCAAAGATGCCGCGGCGGCAGGCGGCAAAAACGCCCGCCCGCGCGCATCCAAAGGCAGCCAGCCAGTTTCGTCTGACGTGAAGGTGAGGTAAATAAGATGCTTAAAGTAGAAAATCTCTCCGTAAACTATGGCGGCATTCAGGCGCTGCGCGGAATATCGCTCGACGTCCCAATAGGAAAAATCGTCACGCTCATTGGCGCGAACGGCGCGGGCAAGAGCAGCACCCTGCGCGCGATCGCGGGGCTGGTGAGAAACAAGAGCGGCAGCGTCACCTGGAAGGAAAAACACCTGCTCGGCCTCAACCCCGAACATGTCCTCGAACGCGGCATCGCGCTCTGCCCCGAGGGACGCCGGATATTCCCGCACCTTACCGTGCTGGAAAACCTCAAACTAGGCGGCTACGGCTGCAAGAACAAAAACGAAGAGGAGGCGGGCATCGAGCGGGCCTTCACCCTCTTTCCGCGCCTGCGCGAGCGCTCTTGGCAGAAGGGCGGCACCTTGTCCGGCGGCGAACAGCAGATGCTGGCTGTCGGGCGCGCGCTGATGAGCGATCCCGAGCTGATAATGTTCGACGAACCCTCGATGGGGCTGGCGCCGATACTTGTCGAAGAGGTATTCGATATCATCGGGCAGATAAACAAAGAGGGAAAGACGGTACTGCTCGTGGAGCAGAACGCCTTTGCCGCGCTCAAAATTGCCGACTACGCCTACGTGCTTGAAGTGGGAGAGATCACCCTTCAGGGTCCCGGCGAAAAACTGCTCAGCGACCCGCGCGTCGTCAGCGCCTACCTCGGCGGCTAGGAAAAATAACCCTTCATAGAAAGGTCATAAAAAGGCGCCTCCGTACGCGTGCTACGGAGGCGCCTTTGCCGTCCGCACCGTCAGGCGGCACACCTGTCCTGCTCCGCCCCTTACCACAAAGCGCCCCGCTTCTCCAGTGCGAGAGATAAGAAGAAAGATGAATAGAGAGATAAACTGCGGCGCCTCTTCTGGCAAAGGCGCCGCGCCTTTCCTCTATTGGAGACGGGGAGGAACAGATATCCCCTGTGATACGAGGCGGATTGAATTTTTAGTAAAGCATCAAGGCGCCGATCATCGCGGCGATGAATATGGGGATGTTGTAGTGGATGAATGTAGGCACGCAGGTGTCCCAGATATGATTATGCTGACCGTCCGCGTTGAGTCCCGCCGTGGGGCCGAGCGTTGTATCCGAGGCGGGAGAACCAGCGTCGCCTAAGGCTCCGGCGGCGGCGATGAGACAGGCCGTGGCTCCGGCGGAAAAACCGAG
>CAKSWL010000220.1 GCA_934511335.1 uncultured Cloacibacillus sp.
CCTGAAAAAAACGGAGCGGGAGATGGCGAAGATCCGCGGCAATAACATCGCGATGATCTTTCAAGACCCAATGACCTCCCTAAATCCGGTGTTAAAAATCGGCTTCCAGATTGAGGAGGTCCTGCTGCAGCATCAGCGCCTCTCTAAAAAAGAGGCCTCCGAAAAGGCCGTTGAAATGCTGAAAATGGTCGGTATTCCGGATGCGGCAAAGCGCGCGGCCTGTTATCCGCACGAATTTTCAGGGGGGATGCGCCAGCGTGTGATGATTGCGATGGCGCTGTCATGCCGGCCGGAACTCCTGATCGCAGACGAACCGACGACGGCGCTTGACGTCACGATCCAGGCACAGATCATCAGGCTTATCAAAGAACTTGGCGCGAACACCGGAACTTCGACGATATTGATAACGCACGACCTCGGCGTCGTCGCGGATATCTGCACCCGCATCGACGTCATGTACGCCGGACTTGTGATGGAAGAGGGAAAGACTGACGATATATTCTTCCACCCCGCGCACCCGTATACGATGGGGCTGCTGAAATCGATACCGAACGTCGCCACCGGCGTGCGCCGCCGTCTAGTGCCTATACAAGGGACGCCGCCAGACCTTCTCCATCCGCCGCAGGGATGCCCCTTCTCTTCAAGATGCGGCTTCAGCATGAATATCTGCGAGAAACACCTGCCCGGGTACTACCAGGTCGGCGAAGGGCATCGAGTCGCCTGCTGGCTGCTGGACGAACACGCGCCTCGCCGCGGCGAGTATGATTCAATGAAAGGAGGCATTGCTTCTATTGAACGATAATATCCTTCTTGACGTCAGGAATCTCAAAAAATATTTCTATAAGGACGCCGGACTGGTCTCCAAAAAGGTACAGGAGATAAAAGCAGTCGACGACGTCAGCTTTTACATCAAAAAGGGCGAGACTTTAGGACTCGTCGGGGAATCAGGCTGCGGCAAAACGACGGTGGGACGCACCATCCTGCGCCTGTACGAGCCCACTGCGGGCGAGATTTTTTATAACGGGTCCGATGTGGCAAACCTCTCGGCGAAATCATTCATGCCATACCGCAAAAAGATACAGATGATTTTTCAAGACCCTTACGCTTCACTTGACCCAAGGATGACGGTGGCCGATATTATTGGCGAGCCTCTCGACATTCACCGCCTTGCATCCGGCAAGGAACGCCAGGAACGGATATTTGAGCTGCTCAAAAAGGTGGGACTCCATAAGAGCCACGCAAACAGGTACCCGCACGAGTTTTCCGGCGGCCAGCGCCAGCGGATAGGGATCGCGCGGGCACTCTCCGTAATGCCTGAATTTATAATCTGCGACGAACCGATATCGGCGCTCGACGTTTCCGTGCAGGCGCAGATAGTAAATATGCTGGAAGACCTGCAAAATGAGATCGGGCTCACATACCTTTTTATCGCGCACGACCTCTCAATGGTACGCCACATCTCAAACCGCGTGGGAGTCATGTACCTCGGGAGCCTTATGGAGGTAACGACGTCGGACGAACTTTACAACAACCCCCAGCATCCGTATACGATTGCGCTGCTGTCGTCGATCCCCATTCCCAACCCACGTGCGGAGAGGAAGAATATCATTCTTGAAGGCGACGTCCCCAGCCCTCTGGCCCCGCCCTCGGGATGCAAATTCCGTACACGATGCCAGTACGCGAAAAAGATTTGTTCCGAGATGACTCCCAAATTGAAAAATTTAGGCTCCGAGCACTATGTGGCCTGTCATCTCTTTTAGATATTAATTAAATGGAAGCGGAAAGGAGAAATGCCGTGCAAAAGAGCTGAACAGAGATACACGCGGTACGCTATCGGGTCACATGGTATGAAATAGGCATCGCCTAGTTTAACCGAAAGGAGCTTCATCATGCAGACAAAGGGAATGTTCAGATTAATAGCAGCCATCGCATTTACTGTCACAGCCTTCTTTTCGCTGGCGTCCGTATCATATGCGGAGCCCAAAACCCTCGTATTTAACCACGGCAAAGAGATCAAGGCCTGGGACCCTTCAATTGACGACTCAGGGGGAAGTTTCGTGATCGGAAATATCTTTGAAGGGCTCATGAAAGATACCAAAGAGGGTACGCTGGCGCCGGGGCAGGCAGAAAAATACACGGTATCGCCTGACGGCATGACCTACACCTTCTATCTGAAACAAAATATATTCTGGTCCGACGGCAAACCCGTGACGGCCAAAGATTTTGAATATGCGTGGATTAGGCTCATCGACCCGAAAGCTGGTTCCGAATATTCATATATGGGGACCTCATATATAAAGAACGCCAAAGCCTTCTTCGACGGCAAAGTGACGGCGGACAAGGTCGGCATCAAAGCCCTCGACGACAAGACATTTCAAGTCACGCTTGAGGCAAAGGCGCCCTATTTCTTAAACCTCACCACATTTTTCTCGTTCATGCCGGTGAGAAAAGATATCGTAGAAAAGTATGGCGACGGATGGGAGAAAAACCCCGAAACCTGTGTTTCCAATGGACCGTTCGTCCTCGAATCCTATAAAATCGGCGATAACCTCACGATAAAGAAAAATCCCAAGTATTACGGCAGTAAGAATGTGAAGATAGACAAGGTCAAGATGGTATTCATCTCCGACCAGACGACGGCCCTCAACGCCTTCAACGCGGGAGATATCCACGTTAACCCGGAAATCCCGCCGGCAGAGATCCCCAGGCTGATCGCGGAAGAGCCCAACCTTATTTTCACTCCGAGAATGCAGACTGCCTACATTATCTTCAACGTCGATAAGCCTCCGTTCAACGACGTGCGCGTCAGAAAGGCCTTTGCGCTCGCGCTCAACAGAAAGGCGATTTGCGAATCGGCGCTGCGAGGCGGCGAGACGCCGGCAACCGGCATCGTTCCCCCGGTACTTTCGCTTTCGTCCGGCAAGAGTTTCAGGGTCCTCGACAAAAATGGCAAGCCTACCGCTGAATATGGGATCGATCCCAACGAGGCGCGGGTAAAAGAGGCGCAGGAATTGCTCGCTCAGGCTGGATATCCCAATGGGAAGGGATTTCCTAAAGTGACGTATACCTATGTAACGAGAGAGTCTCTCAAAAAGATGTCTGAGGCCATACAAGAGATGCTGAAGAATAACCTCAACATCAAAGTAGAGCTGGACAACATGGAATGGCAGGTGCTCGTTGACAAGAGAAAGAGAGGAGATTTCGTCATCAGCGGCGGAAACTGGACCGGAGACTATGCGGACCCGATGACATTCTTCGACGCTTACGCGGTTGACAGCAGCTGGAATGAATGCCAGTGGCGCTGGAAAAAATCAAAGGTGGCTCCCAACGATACTGTGCTGAACCCCGAACACGAAGCCTTTGAACAGGAAATATCAATGGCCCAAAAGAGCTCTGGAGAAACACGTGACAAGCACCTGAAGAATGCTGAAAAAATCCTGATGGATGCGACTCCCGTTTCTCCGCTATACTACGGTAATTTCTGCTACTTGGTCAATTTGGACAAGGTCCATAATGTCTGGATGAGCAAGGTCGGCGAATACAAATTCTGGGATGTTGAAATAACAGAATAAAATTAATTAAGAAGAAGCTGTTCAATTGAAAATCGGCAGGGATAATAACCAACTTATGTCCCGCTGATTACGACAAGAGAGCATAAATCTATGATCTCGGGCGGATAGGCTGGTTTGTCTATCAGATGTGCCGGCGCTGTACGAGCGGCTTTAAAACGGCGCACAAGGCGTATATCGATACGCATTGCGCGACAGTCGGGGGCTGCCTGTGAAGCAAATGGCGCATCCGGTCAGCGGTTCCTAAAACTCCGCACTGCCGAACAGTCCGCACTTACAGAGATAAGCGCGGACTGTTCGCTTTTTGCCTCCCGCATTTATACGACGCAGGCGCCTTGCGATTTTATGCTACGATAAATCCGCCAATCGGCCTGTCAGGTCAGGTGGGGCGCCTTGATATTAAAATTTTGGCTTATAGTATAGAACATTTGTCTTTTTAGATATTCGCGCTTGACGATATTTATGGAACATGATATATTCAGCATGGCGCGTTGGATGAACCTTTGGTTCTACCATAAATTATGGTATACATCGTGTCCATCGGATACTTAAATTTCTAACTGTTTAACACTTAATTCAATCTAATAGGGGGATTTACGATGGCAGCAAAGAAAAAGGCACTTCAAATTGGCGCAGGCATGGTAGGTCGCTGCATAGTCCACGAC
>CAKSWL010000221.1 GCA_934511335.1 uncultured Cloacibacillus sp.
CTATCACATCGGGCTGTATCCCGATACGGCGCAGCTCGTTGACGCTGTGCTGCGTCGGCTTAGTCTTCAGTTCGCCGGAGGCGGCGATATAGGGAACCAGCGTGACATGGCAGTAGAGTATGTTCTCGCGGCCGACGCGTCCCGCAAACTGGCGGATCGCCTCAAGGTAGGGCAGCCCCTCGATGTCTCCGACGGTGCCGCCGATTTCGGCGATGACGACGTCCTTGCCGGCGCCGACCCTTTCTATACGGTCCTGAATTTCGTTGGTGATGTGCGGGATGACCTGCACGGTGGCCCCATTGTAGCCGCCGGCGCGCTCCCGCTGGATGACCGAAGAGTATACCTTGCCGGTGGTGCAGCTGTTTTCACCCATTATCGCCTCGTCGATGAAGCGCTCGTAGTGGCCGAGGTCAAGGTCGGTCTCCGCGCCGTCGCAGGTCACGAAAACCTCGCCATGCTGGAAGGGGCTCATCGCTCCCGCGTCAACGTTGATGTAGGGGTCCATCTTTATGATGCTTACCCTGTAACCGCGGCGCTTGAGCAACACGCCCAGCGACGCGGCGGTGATCCCCTTTCCGAGAGACGAAACTACTCCGCCGGTTACGAAAATATATTTAGTCATAGAATTCCAAACGCCCCTTTTGACATATCTTTAAATATTCAAATTGAACTTATCTGAGATATTTTAACGGGTTCCGCGGCGAGCCGTTGACGCGCACCTCAAAGTGCAGATGGTTTCCCGTTGAACGCCCCGTGCTTCCCACGAGGGCGATCGTCTGCCCCTGAGAAATCTTCATTCCCTGTCTGGCGATAAGTCTGCTGCAGTGGGCGTAAAGCGTCGTCAGCCCTTTGGAATGGGAGATGACGATCGCCTTGCCGTATCCGCCCATCCAGCCGGAGTGAACGACCACGCCGGACGACGCGGCTTTGATGACGGTGCCGCGCGGAGCGCGTATATCAAGACCGGAGTGGAACACCCGGCGCCTGCCAAACGGGCTTTTGCGCCATCCGAACGTGCTTGATATCTGGCCGAGCACCGGCCAGCGGAACCCCCTGACCGTGCCGCTCGACAGCTCGACCGCCGCGGAGCGGACGCGGCCGCCCCTGCCCTTGGTCGTGATATTGACTTCGGTGACGGCCACCAGCTTCCCGCCGGGCAGGAATATCTCGCTGCCGGCGAGCAACGACTCGCTCTTCATCGCGTTGGCAAGCATGGCCGATTCTTTTGTCGAGCCGTATTTGTCGGCAAGCTTGGCCAAGGTGTCCTTGCTGCCCACTTTGACAAAGATGCCGTCCTGGTTGGGGATACGCAGCATCATCCCCAATTTGAGCCGGTTGATGTTCCCGCCCAATATCTTCTGGTTCGATCCCACCAAGGTATCGACGTCAAGGTTGAATTTACCGGAAATGCCCCAGAGTGTGTCTCCTTCTTTCACCACATATTCAGAAACGTCGAGCAGTTTGCCTTTCTTCGCGATAGCCAGTTCTTCTTTTTGAAGCTTCCTTACGAAGAGCAGCGTCGCCGTGACGTCGTCGTGGCTGTCTGGTACGTAAAGCACCTCCGAAGGGTCGGGCCGCTCATTTTTCCGAAGGCCGTTCGCCTGGCGAAGATCTTCCTCGCTGATACCAAACTCTTCGGCGATCGACTTGAGGCTCTCGCCCTGTTCAAGTACGACCTCCGTCCAGTGGATATCCTCGTTAAGGGCGCTCTGGTCCGAACTCAATATGACCCCGTCATTCTTTGAGAGGATCCCGTAAAGCTTGAGCTCTTCATCGGTAAGCGTCGGCAGGCTCGGGAGAGGCCCGATCGCCAGCGGCACGACCTCGGTATCTTCCGCGGCGGCGGCCGGCGCGGCCCCCGTGCTGTTCAGAAAATCGGAGACGTCCACAGTAAAGAAGCCCCGGTTGTCTTCGGGGCGTTCAGTCACAAACTCACTGTCAAAGCCGATCCAATATATGCCTGTATGTTCCGCCGCTTTGGCGGCGAAGACGACGGCGCCGCCGACCGCAGCCATCAAAAAGATGATGAGGCAAAGAGTCTTCCGTCGTTTTGTTTTTCGCATATCATCTCCGGCTTTCATCGATACACCTCTTACGATTATCGTCGCTTGAAAAAATCAGTTTCTAGCCGGCCTTTATTGTAGCAAGAAAATCGCGATTCGTGGGCGTGTTTCTAAGCTTATCGAGGATGAGATTTAAAACTTCCGCCTCATCCATGTTGGCGATCTTCCGGCGCAGGCCCCATATACGCTGCAGATCTGCCTCTGGCACCATCAGCTCTTCCTTGCGCGTTCCGGAACGCGTGATGTCGAGCGCCGGGAAGATGCGCTGTTCGGATATCTTCCGCGAGAGGTGGACTTCCATGTTGCCGGTCCCCTTGAATTCTTCATAGATGACGTCGTCCATCCGGCTGCCCGTCTCCACGAGCGAAGTGCCGATTATCGTCAGGCTGCCGCCGTTTTCAATATTGCGCGCGGCGCCGAAGAACTTTTTCGGGAAATAGAGCGCGGCGGGGTCCATACCGCCGGAGAGGGTGCGTCCCGAGGGGGGGACGATGAGGTTTGAAGCGCGGGCAAGCCTCGTGATCGAGTCGAGCAGCAGCACGACGTCCTTGGAGACCTCGACGAGCCGCTTGGCCTTTTCAAGGGCGAGGCCGGCGACGCGCAGATGCTCCTCCGCGGGGCGGTCAAAGGTGGAGGCGATGATCTCGCCGTCGACGGAACGAGCCATATCCGTGACCTCTTCCGGACGCTCGTCGATGAGCAGCACCATCAGGATGACCTCCGGATGGTTAGTAGTGATCGAATGCGCGAGGCTTTTGAGGAGGGTCGTCTTTCCGGCCTTCGGCGGCGAGACGATCAGCGCTCGCTGTCCTTTGCCAATCGGCGCAAATATATCGACGATACGCGTCGCGATCTGCTTGCGGTCCGTTTCAAGCTCAAGTTTTTCGGTCGGGAATATCGGCGTCAGCGCCTCGAAATGCGGACGGCGGCGCGCCGCCTCCGGGTCGGTAAAGTTGACGTTCTCCACACGGAGCAGCGCCTCGTAGTGCTCCTGGTCCTTCGGCGGACGGATGATGCCCCACACCACGTCTCCGTTGCGCAGGCCGAAGCGCCTGATCTGCGAGGCCGATACGTAAATGTCGTTGCTGCTTGGGAGAAGTCCGGAGGGACGGAGGAAGCCGTATCCCTCGGTCATGCACTCGAGGGTGCCGCCGTTGAAGCGATATCCAAGGGCCTCCGCCTGCGTTTTGAGGATGTCGTTGATCAGGTCGTCTTTCCGGCGCGTCGTTATCGAGGTCACGCCGATCTCCTTCGCTATCTTGCGCAGCTCCGCTAAGGTCTGCCCCGCAAGCTGGTTGAAGCCCAGTTTGGGATGCTGGTGGCGTATCTGTCCTCTGTCGTTTTTCTGCGAATCAAGTAGGGGAAGGTTTTTGTTTTCCTCCTCGGCGCTTACATCCGCCGCCGCAACGCCATCCTCGATCTCCGAGGCGGCTTCTATCTCTTTTTCTATCTCAATAGCTTCGTTTTTCTCTTCCTGGTTTTCTTTGTTTTCGTCTGGGCTTCCGTCAGCAGTCTGAGCAAGCAGCGACGCTTCGGGAGTGATTTGGTCGTCTTCTGCGTCCCTCTCCGCTTCGGCGGCGGGAGCTTCGGCCTGCGGCGACGCGGCCTCTTCGGCCGCCTCTTGCAGGTGAGCGTCCTCTTCCTTCTTTTTGGAGGGACGGCGGCCTCTTCTGACCGTCTTTTTCTCTTCCAGTTCGGATACGGCTTCGAGCTCCTCCGCGGGGAAGAGCGTCCCCGCCGCCTCTTCGGCGGCTTTTTTCCTGCCCCGGCGTTCCTTTTTTACCTCGGCGGCCGGCTGTTCCTGAACTTCCGCAAGCGGCGTCTCTTCTTTGCTCTTTTTTCTTACATAAGCCCTTTTTTTACGGACGGGCTCCCCCGTCTCAGCGGGCGCTTCCGCGGCCGGCTCTTTTATCTCTGCGGCATTTTCCGCCGTCTCCGCGGCTTCGTCCTTCTTTGAGGCGGCGCGTCGCCTCACCGCCGTTTTCGGTTCCTCTGTCGGTTCTGTCTTTTTTCTTGGCAAGTCATTAGCCTCCGTTTAATATAAGGGATAGGATGTCAATTTTTTCGTATGATCTCAAATTCCAGTTCGCTCAGCCGTTTTGTGGGTGATGAGATTGTTACGCGGTACTTTCCTACGGGGAGCGGCGTACCCTCTTCCCGCAGCAGGTAGA
>CAKSWL010000222.1 GCA_934511335.1 uncultured Cloacibacillus sp.
CCCATAGACGGGAGCAACCTCAACCGCAGCTTTCCAGGCAAGCCTAAAGGCAGCTACAGCAACGCGCTGGCGGCGAAAATATTCGACGAAATAAAGGGAGCCGACTATCACATGGACCTTCACTGCGGCGAGGTAACGGAAAGATCGGCGCCGCTTGCAATATATCACCGCGGCAGGAGCGGCGACCTCAACGACCGCTCGCATGAAATCGCCTACTACTTCGGCCTGCCGAACATCGTGATCACGGAGACGGAGGGGCGCTGGTCGGATAAGGGCACCTGCTACGCAAGCGTCTATGAAAACATCGGGATCCCGTCGGCGCTGTTTCAGGCAGGCGGCCTGGGAATCGCCTCCGCCGATAGCGTAAACACCCTCGCCGATGGGATAAAAAACGTCCTGCGCCGCTTCGGCACTCTGCGCGGCAGCTTTCAGCCGGTGGGAAGACCGCAGATCTTCGAGAACATGGAGATGGTGCATACCAAAAGCTGCGGCATTCACTACAGGAGGGTCAACGTGGGAGATTCCGTCAAACGGGGACAGATGATCGGACTGCTCACCGATTACTTCGGCACGCCGACAGAAAAGATACTGTCGCCGATCAACGGTAAAGTGCTCTTTATGACGGAAAGCTCCGCAATGCCGGAAAATGGCTTTGTCGCCGCGGTCGGTGTAAGCCGCTGAAGAAGCGCGAATAACAGAAAAACAGTAAATCCGCTCCCCTTGCGCATCAAGGAAAGCGGATTTTACTATACCGGCGCCGCGCCGTTTATTTAAGCAACCGCTGATTATATGCGCCAGGCGCTGAACGGGCGGGCTCTCCGTCCGTAATCAGCGGGACTTACGCTGGTCGCCATTCCGGCTGATTTTCAATTGATCAGCCTTTCCTTAAAAATACAGCTCATACTCCTGCGGCGTCGGCGCGTTATAAATATACTCCGCCTCCGCGCGTTTGGCCTTCGTCCAGAGCTCGATGAGCTTATCGGGGAAGGCCGGGGCCAGGTATTCTTTATCCTTTTCCACTCCATCTAGCACGGCGTTGAGGTTCAGCGGGAAGGTAAGCTCCTCCTTCGCGTCCTGGCTCTGGTAGCCTAAGGCGACGGGGTCCATTTTTCGCAGGATGCCGTCTGCGCCCGCAAGTATCATCGCCGCGAGGAAGAAGTAAAGGTTGCACGAAGCGTCGCCGGTCCGGTACTCGACGCGCGTCTCCTCCTTCTTCACATATCCGGGGATACGGACCGCGGCCGCGCGCGAGCCTTTCGCGAAGGTCGCCGAGACCGGCGCCTCATATCCGTGAACAAGGCGGCGGTAGCTGTTCGTACTCGGGCAGGCAAAGGCGAGCAGGCTGCCGGAGAGGCTGTGCGAGAGCATCCCCGCGATATAGAAGAGCCCTTCGCGCGAAAGGTTGAAGAGCGCGTCGCCGGGGAAGATCGATTTTCCGTCCTTCTCAAGGAACTGGTGAACGTGCATCCCATTGCCTGGCATCTTATAGAGCGGCTTCGGCATAAAGGTGACCGAGAGGCCCCACTCCGAAGCGACCTGGCGGATTATCCATTTCGCGAGGGAGACCTTATCTGCGGCGGCGGCCATGTCCATGAAATCGAGCTCTATCTCCAGCTGCGAGACCGCGACCTCGTGATGATGGTACTTTACCGGAATGCCCAGCACCTCCATGAGGTGGACCGTCTCATTGCGGAAATCCATATAACTGTCGTCGGGCGGCATCCGGTGGTAGGCCCCGTGCAGCCCCACACGCGGCTTGTCGTTATAGCCCCCGCCGAGCCCCTCGGAAGACTTCACGCGATAAAAGGCGCCTTCGATACCGCTTGCGTACTCCGCCTCTTCAAAGACATAATATTCAAGCTCGACAAGTACCTTCGCCGTGTCTGCGATGCCGTTGTCGCGCAGGAACTTCTGCGCGTTCCTGATCACATTCCTCGGATACTGGTCAAAGGTCTCGCGCTCCGTAGAAACGACGTCGCAGAGCACATGCAGCATCTTATAATCGTCACGAATCTCGAAAAAGGCGGTGGACATATCAGGGATCGCCACCATATCTGAATTATTCACCTTCGCGTAGCCGTAGTTAGAGGCGTCGAAACCGATCCCCTCCGCGAGTATCTTTTCGGAAACATAGCCGTGGGGCAGCGAGACGCTGCGGATATTTCCCGCGATATCAACCATCAGCAGATTGAGAAAATCAGCTTCTTCCATATGACCGTTATACCGTTCCAATTGCATTGTCTATCCCTCCAGAATAATTTTGGTTTATTATCAGAGCCAACTGTTTAACTATCAGCTGCGGGCCAGGCTAGTTTATCATTAAAGCGGCATAAGTAAAAGTCCCGCCGCGCCTCCGCTGGGCAAACGCATGAAAGATCGCCTCCTCACGCCGGCGCTGCCGGACAGCGTTACTTTGAGCGCTTTCACGGCGTTCGCCGCCGAAATTTTTCATATATTACAGCATTTAGCTCAGAGCGTTATTATATTTCAATAGTATCTGCCTCATAGTTACATTATCACAGAACAATAATATTGCAACGCAAGTACATTGCAATAAAAACCGAAAGGTTATATAATCTTCCCATGCGGCGGCTTGCCGCGATATGTAAACTTTTAAAGGAGCGAATATTATGAAGAAATTATCGTTTTTAGCGCTGGTTTGCGCCGTGGTTATCGCGGCCGCACCCGCCTTCGCGGCGACGGAGCTCTCCGTGTTCGCGGCGGCCTCGATGACGGAGTCGATGAACCAGATCGCGGAGATGTACCAGAAGGTCGATCCCAACGTCAAGATCGTCTACAACTTCGACTCAAGCGGCACGCTCAAGACGCAGATCGAGCAGGGCGCGGAGTGCGACGTCTTCATCTCCGCCGGGCAAAAGCAGATGAACGCGATCAACGACACGTTCGTGATGCCCGGCACGCGCTTCAACATCGTCGCCAACAAGGTCGTCCTCATCGTCCCGAAGGGCAAGAACGCGACCGGCATCGACAACTTCACCGACGTCGTCACCGATAAGGTGAAGCTCATCGCCCTCGGCAATTCGGACGTTCCCGTAGGACAGTATTCGGAAGAGATCTTCAAGAATATGGGGATCTGGGACAAACTGAAGGGCGAAAATAAGATCACCTTTGCAAGCAACGTCAAGGAAGTGCTTGCGCAGACGGCGGCGGCGGCGGTCAGCTGCGGCGTCGTCTACAGCACCGACGCGGCGACATCGAACGCGGTCGATGTGGTAGCCTCCGCGCCGAAGGATACGCATAAGCCGATCGTCTATCCCGCCGCGATCATGAAGAATACGAAAAATAAAGCGGCAGCTGAAGCTTTCGTGGAATATCTGAAGAGCGACGCCTGCGCGAACGTCTTTAAAAAGATAGGTTTTGCAATTCCGGAGAAGTAATATTCAGGCAAATAGAACTTCTCCTCTCTCCTCGTGTGAAGGGGCCGAACGCATCGGCCCCTTTTTTAAGCTGTCTTGCCGCCGCGGCGGCCTTATGCGGCATCCGGCGGCGTCGTCTTTACTGGAACAACGATCATCTAATTTTTAACGGCGTTATGGACACGCCGCGGGAGGCTACGGATTTTGGATTGGTTTCCTCTGTATAATTCGCTGAGGATCGCGGGAATCTCTACTTTTATCACCTTTTTTACCGGCATCTGCGCCGCCTATTATATCTCCAAGACCTCTAAGTTCACTAAAGGCGTTCTTGACTGCCTGCTGACGCTGCCGATGGTGCTGCCCCCGACGGTGGTCGGCTTTTTTCTGCTGAAGACGATCGGCCCTCTCGGGCCCGTCGGCTCCGTCGTTATGGAATTGTTCGGCTTCCGCCTCACGATGACCTGGTATTCGGCGATCTTCGCCACCGCGATCGTGACCTTCCCGCTGATGTACCGCACGGTGCGCGGAGCCTTTGACGGTTTCGACCATAACCTCACCTACAGCGCCCAGACGCTCGGGCTTTCCAACACATATATTTTCTGGCATATCATGGTGCCGAACTGCAAGGACGGCATTCTCGCGGCGACGGTGCTGGCTTTCGCGCGCGCCCTCGGCGAATACGGCGCGACGACGATGGTGACGGGCTATATCCCCGGACGCACGGCGACGATCTCGACGACGGTCTACCAGCTCTGGCGCGAGGGAAACGACACGGCGGCTTATAAGTGGGTAATGGTAAACCTCGTGATCTCCTTCGTCGTGCTGGTCACGGTGAATA
>CAKSWL010000223.1 GCA_934511335.1 uncultured Cloacibacillus sp.
AGATAAAGGCCTTCGGCGACGTCAACATGGGCGTCCTCTCCGAAGACCAGAGCCTTAAAGACCGGCTCGCCTTCCTCGGCGAGCAGCTGGACGACGTGCGCGCCTCCGCCGCCGAGATCGAGCGGCTCATCGCCGATGCCGACATGATGGCCCACAAACAGTTTTCCGCCGCCTTGCTGAAAGTCGACGAGCGCTTCTGCCATCTCTTCAAGACCCTGTTCGGCGGCGGCGAGGCGCACCTGGTGATGACGGAGGGAGAGACGATCTGGAACACCGGCGTGGAGATAGACGCGCGTCTGCCGGGGAAGCATACCCAGGTACTGAACCAGTATTCCGGCGGCGAACGTGCCCTCATCTCGATATCGCTGCTCTTTGCGACGATGGAGGTGGCTGGGGCGCCGATCGCGGTGCTCGACGAGGTGGACGCCGCGCTCGACGAATCCAACCTTCGCCGCTTCAGCGAGCTGACGAAAGAATACGCCAAGAGCCGCCAGATCCTCGCGATGACGCACCGCCGCGCGACGATGGAACGCGCCGACGTCCTCTACGGCGTCACCCTGCAAGAGCCGGGACTCTCGCAGGTGGTCGGCGTGCGGCTTGAGGACTGGACATAATGGAAAGCTGCCACGACCTGATGGGCGGAGCGCTGAAAATGATCCAGCCCGAGGCGGGCGAAGGACTGCGCGTGAACGTCGACACCATCCTGCTCGCGCACTTCGCGCGCCCCAAGCGCGGCGAAAAGATACTGGAGATAGGCTGCGCCCACGGCGCGGTCTCCCTCATTCTCGCCAAACGCGGATTCTCCGTGACGGGCGTCGACATTCAGCCTCACCTTGTCGCGCTTGCTGAAAAGAACGCAGCGCTGAACGGCCTTGCGGTGGAATTCCGCGTCGCCGATATTCGGGAATATAAGCGGATCGCCCCCCCGCAGAGCTTTGACCGGATCGTGGTGAATCCTCCCTACGACGAGGCGGAGCGCAGCCGCCCAAGCCCGAAAGAGGCGGTATCCGCGGCCATGCACGGCTCCTGCTGCCGTCTGGAGGATATCATAGCCGCCGCCCGCTACTTGCTGAAAAACCGCGGCAGACTGAACCTCGTGATGCGCGGCGACCGCGCAGGCGAGCTCTTCGCGCTGCTCGACAGATACAAAACGCCGCCGAAACAGATGCGCTGCGTCCATCCAAAGCCCGGCGAACGGGCCTCAGTGACGCTTGTCGAGGCGATGCGCTCAGGCCGTCACGGCCTTATAATAGAACCGCCTTTATTCATCACCGACGACTCCGGTCAAGAGACGGCGGCGCTCAAAGAGGCATACATCATCCAAGGGGGGGTTTGATGCCGCTCATAATCATCCCGACTCCCGTCGGCAACCTTGAGGACATGACGCTGCGCGGGCTGCGCGAGCTGCGCGAGGCCGACGTCGTCGCCTGTGAAGACACGCGCCGCACCCTGCGGCTGCTCAACCATTTTGAGATAAAAAAGCCGCTCATCTCCTGCCATGAACACAACGAGACGGAGCGCGTCGTGCCGCTGATGGCGCGTCTGTCGGCGGGGGAGCGGGTCGCGCTCGTCTCCGACGCCGGCACCCCCGGCCTCTCCGACCCCGGCGCGATCATTGCGCGGGCGGCGATGGCGCGCGGCTTTCCGGTGGATGTGCTGCCGGGGGCTAACGCGCTGCTGCCGGCGCTGCTGCTCTCGGGGGCGGAGATGGAATCCTTCCTCTTCGTCGGCTTCCTGAAAGGCAAAGAGGAAGAAAAAAAGAAACGTCTTACGCAAGTGCGCGGCGTGCGCGAGACGCTCGTCTTCTACATATCGCCGCACCGGCTGTTCAAAGAGCTTGAGCTGATGGGAGGCGTTCTCGGCGACCGGCGCGCGGCGCTCGTGCGTGAGATCAGCAAGGTCCATCAAGAGACCATCCACGGCACGCTGCTCTCTTTTTGTGATACAATGCCCGAGGAAAAAATCCGCGGGGAGTTCGTCTGCGTCGTTGCGGGCGCGCCGGAAGAGGAGCGGGACGACGCCGGCTGGAAGGACGAGGCGCTTGCGCTTGCGCGCGCCGGGGAATCGACGAAGAATCTTGCCAACTCGCTCGCGATAAAGTATGGTATACAGAAGAATGTCATTAAAAAATTTATTATAGAAAATTGCACTAGGGAGGCATAATTATGTCAGAAAAGAACTTTTACATCACCACGCCCATCTACTACGTCAACGACGTGCCGCACATCGGCCACGCCTATACGACCATCGCCGCGGACGTCCTCGCCCGCTGGCACAAGTCCGGGGGCGAGAACAGCTACTTTCTCACCGGTACCGATGAACACGGCCAGAAGATCCAGACCGTCGCCGAAAAGCGCGGCATGACGCCGCAGGCGCTCTGCGACGAGGTCGTTCAGAACTTCCAGAAACTCTGGGTCGCGCTCAACATCAAAAACGACGACTTCATCAGGACCACCGAGCCGCGCCATGAAAAGGTCGTGCAGGAGGTATTCCGCCGTCTGATGGCCTCCGGCGACATCTACAAGGGCGAGTACGAGGGCTGGTACTGCGTGCCCTGCGAGACCTACGTCCCCGAGGCGCAGATAGGCGAGGGGCAGAGCTGCCCGGACTGCCACCGCCCCCTGACTAAGATGACGGAAGAGACCTACTTCTTCCGCCTCTCAAAATATGCCGAGCCGCTGCTTAAATTCTACGAGGAGCACCCCGACGCGATCATGCCGAAAAAACGCTACAACGAAGTCGTCAGCTTCATCAAGGGCGGCCTCCGCGACCAGTCGATCTCGCGCACGACGCTCAAATGGGGCATTCCCCTGCCAGGCGACGAGGCGCACGTCATCTACGTCTGGTTCGACGCGCTCGTCAACTACCTTTCGGCGCTTGACTTCCCCGAAAAAGGCGGCAAATGGGAAACCTTCTGGCCCGTGGTACGCCACCTTGTCGGCAAAGACATCATCCGTTTCCACTGTGTCATCTGGCCCGCGATGCTGATGGCTCTAGGCGTAAATCCCCCCGTCCGCGTCTTTGCTCATGGCTGGTGGACCGTCGAGGGAGAAAAAATGTCAAAGTCCCTCGGCAACGTCGTCGATCCATTTGAAATGGTCGGCCTCTACGGCATCGACGCCTTCCGCTACTTCCTGCTTCGCGAGGTGCCCTTCGGACACGACGGGGACTTCTCCGAGCTTGCGATGGCGCAGCGTATCAATTCCGACCTTGCAAACGACCTCGGCAACCTCCTCTCGCGCTCGCTGCAGATGATCGATAAATTCCGCGGTTGCGACCTGCCGGCCTCCTGCACGCCGACAGAGCTCGACAAAGAGATTTCGACGCTCGCGGAAAAGACCGTCCATGAAATAAACGAGCTGATGGACCGTTTCGCCTTCGACGACGCGCTCAAATGCCTCTGGACCTTCATCGGCCGCGCCAACAAATACATCGACGAGACCAAGCCCTGGCGGCTTGGACGCGAGGGAGAAGTCGAACGCCTCGACGCGGTGCTCCGCACCCTTTGGGAGTCGCTGCGCCTTGCGGCGGTCCTCGTGGCTCCCTTCATGCCCGACACGGCGGCGAAAATCTGGTCTCAGCTGGGACTTTCCGGCGACCCGCTCGACGGCGGCCGCGCGAACTGGCAGTGGGGCCGCGTCGAAGGGCCTGTCAAAGTGAACCGCCAGGGCGTCCTCTTCCCGCGCATCGACATTGAAAAATGGAAAAAAGAAAAAGAGGCCCGCGACCTTGAAAAACGCGCAAAACTCGACCCGCGCGCCTTCTTCAAATACCTCGAACCGAAGCCGCAGATAGAATACGACGATTTCGCAAAGCTCGACCTTCGCGTCGCGCTCGTTGAAAAGATCGAGGCCGTGCCGAAGGCCGACAAACTCTACATCCTGAACCTCGACCTCGGTTACGAAAAACGTGTCATCGTCTCCAGCATCAGGGAGTTCTACAAACCGGAGGAGCTTGAAGGCAAAAAGATCATCGTTCTCTGCAACCTCAAGCCCGCGAAATTCCGCGGCGTGCAGAGCAACGGCATGCTGCTGGCCGCCGAAAGCCCCGAGACGCGGCAGGAGGTGCTGACGCTGCTGACCGTGATGGACGAGTCTATCCCGATAGGTAGCCGCATCAGCTAAATCAACGTAAATCGGCGTTTATACGCACCGTATGCGTCATAACTTTGGGGCCTGCCGTCCTCACCGTATTAATATACGGCTCCG
>CAKSWL010000224.1 GCA_934511335.1 uncultured Cloacibacillus sp.
GCGCAGTACCGTGCGCTGGCAGATGCGATTTTGCGCGCGTGCGAGGTGACGCCATGTTAAAACGCGTCACACCGGACGACTTGCGCGGCGCGATGGTGCGCCTTGGGGATGTCAAAACGGCGGCGCCGTTTGTCTCGGGGCTGGAATACGGCGCACCGGCCAGAGGCGTGTGGAACATTGTCCACGTTGGTATGCTGATCCCGGGCGCACACCAGATCTATGTCTGCGCGGGAAACTGCCTGCGCGGCGTGGTGCTGACGGCGGCGGAGATGGGGGCGCAGGATCGCTTTTCGACGATCGCCGTCTGCGAAAACAATGTCCTCGACGGCGATATGGAGCCGCTGATCATCGACGGCGTGACGGATGTGCTCCGTAAACTGCCGCAGCTGCCGAAGGCGGTGCTCGTCTTCACAAGCTGCATCCACCACTTTATGGGCTGCGATCTTGATTATGTCTACGCGCGGCTGCGCGAACGCTTTCCGCAGATAAATTTCACCGACTGCTATATGTACCCGATCATGCGCAAGACGAAGACGCCGCCGGATCCGATGATGCGCATGCGGCTCTACAGCTTCCTCACGCGGCAGGATATCCGCGACGAGAAATGCGTCAACATCATCGGCAATAATTATCCGACGGAGAGCTCCGCCGACTTCGTGCGCATGCTGCGCGGCGCGGGCTTTGAGCTGCGCGACATCACCCGCTGCCGCTCCTTCGTCGAGTATCTGAAGATGGCGCACAGCCGGCTCAATATCGCCTATATGCCGCCCGCGCTTCCCGCGGCGCGCGACCTGCGGGAGCGGGCGGGGATGGACTATCTTTATCTGCCGCTGAGCTACGACTACGCGGAAATCAGGGAAAATCTGGCCCGGCTCGCCGATACTCTCGATATCCCCATGATAGACGCGGCGCTGCTGGAGGCAGAGGCGGAGCGCGCGATTACGACCGCCGCGCGGCTCGTCGGCGAGACGCCCGTCGTGATAGATTACACGGCGACGCCGCGCCCTCTGGGGCTCGCGGAGCTGCTGCTCGATCACGGAGTAAAGGTGCGCACCGTCTACGCCGACGCCTTCATCCCCGAAGAGCGCCCCGCCTTTGAACGGCTGCGCGAAAGGTACCCCGAGCTTGAGCTCTGCGCAACGGTACACCCGAAGATGGGGTTTTTGCCCCGCGCCGCGCGCGCTTCCGAGGCAAAAGCCGGCGCCCTGAAAAAGACGCTCGCCATCGGACAGAAGGCGGCCTATTTCTGCGATACCCCCTACTTCGTCAATATGCTGGAGGGCGGCGGCTTCTGGGGCTTTGACGGGATCGTTCACCTCGCGGAGGCGATCTGCGACGCGGTGATCAACGAAAAGGAGACCAAAAAGATAATTCAGGTCAAGGGCTGGGGGTGCTGCTGTTGAAACAGACCTGCGCGATCCTCTCCACCTATACCGCCGACGTCTCCGGCGTCTGTTCGGCGCTCTATGAGATGGGCGGCATGACGGTGATGCACGACGCCTCCGGCTGCAATTCGACCTATAATACGCACGATGAGCCGCGGTGGTACGATACCCCCTCGATGGTCTTCATCTCGGCGCTCGCCGAGGTGGACGCCTTGATGGGAGACGACGAAAAGGTGATCGACGACGTCTGCCGGGCCGCTATGGAGCTGCGGCCGCGCTTTATCGCGCTTGCGGGAACACCGATACCGATGATGATGGGCACCGACTTCAAGGGAGTGGCGCGTCTCATCGAGGCGCGCACGGGCATCCCGGCCTTCGGTTTTGCCACCAACGGCATGAATTCCTACAACAGCGGCGCGGGAATGGCGTTCGCCGCCGTCGCCCGCCGTTTCTGCGACCCCGCGCTGAGGCGCCCGCCGCTTGCAGAGGGAGAGCGCCCTTCTATAAACCTGCTCGGCGTGACGCCGCTCGATTTCTCGGTGAGGACCGGCGCGCGCGGCAACGTCGAGGCGATGAGGGAACTCTTTGCGGAGAACGGTTTTCGCGTAAACAGCTGCTGGGCGATGGGCAGCTCATGGGAGGAGCTGATGAGGGCGGGACGCGCCCATGTCAACGTCGTCGTCTCCTCCTGCGGCGCGCCGCTTGCGGAGGCTCTGCGGGAGATATACGGCACCCCCTCGGTAACCGGACTGCCCGTCGGCGATTCAGTTACGCGCGAGCTCTTCGCGCTCATTGAGGAGGCGGCGCAAAAGGGGGGCGCGTTATCGCTGCCCGCGCCGCTCACAGAGCCGGGCGGCAAGGTCTTCGTAATCGGCGAGCCGGTGCAGAGCGCCGCGATCGCCCGCGCGCTGGAGCGCGATTACGCGATCGGCAACGTCCGGATGCTCGCGCCGCTGGACCGTCCCGATGAGGACGAGGTCTTCCGCGCGCTGAGCGAGGCGCGCCTCGTCATCGCCGACCCGCTTTACAAACCGGCGCTGCCGCGGCATTACTGCCGCTTCATCGCGCTGCCGCACGAGGGCTATTCGGGCCGCATCTTTCGAGACAGCATCCCGCTCGTCATGGGCGGAGAATTCAATAAATGGATAGAAAGGGAGCTTGCGTTATGAAGTTTTTAACCGCGCTGCTGATGAGCGCGCTGCTGCTGGCGAGCTGCGCCGGCGCACAAGCCGCGCGCGTGATAACGGATGAAAACGGGGACGAGGTCACGCTGCCCGATAAGATCGAACGGATCGCCGTCGCGGGGATACTGCCATTCCCTTCGGTGGCAGCGGTATTTCTCGGCTCGGCGGATAAGCTGGTCGGCATTCCCCCCGCGTCGATGGGCGCGGCGAAGGCCGGCCTGCTCGGAGAGCTCTTCCCCGAAATATTGAAGGCGCAGACGGGATATACCGCCGGCCTTGACCTCAATATCGAGGAGCTGATGAAGCTGCGCCCCGACGTCGTCTTTTACCTCGCCGGCAACAAAGAGATGGGAAAGATGATCAAGAACGCGGGCATCCCCGCGGTGGCGATCTCGCCGACGAAGTGGGATTACGACGTGCTCCGGACCTATGACGAATGGATAAAGACGCTGAGCCAGATATTCCCCGAGAGTGCGAAGAGCAAAGAGGTCTCCGCCTACAGCAAAAGGGTTTATGCCGATATTCGGAAAAAGGTTGAAAAGCTCAGGCCGGAAGAGCGTAAAAAGGTGCTCTTCCTCTTCCAGTACGACGACAAGCGCATGATAACCTCTGGACGGAACTTCTTCGGGCAGTACTGGTGCGAAGCTGTGGGAGCCGTAAACGCCGCGGAGGAGGTGCCCGCCGACAACTCCAACGCGCTGATTACGATGGAACAGGTCTATAAGTGGGACCCCGACGTCATCTTCATCACCAACTTCACGCCCGCGCTGCCGGACGATCTTTACCGCAACAAGATCGGCGGCCATAACTGGAGCGGCGTGAAGGCGGTGAAGGAGCGCGCCGTCTATAAAATGCCGCTTGGCACATACCGGAGCTACACGCCGGGAATCGACACGCCGGTAACGCTGATGTGGCTGGCGCAGAAGGTCTACCCCAGCCTCTTCAAAAACATCGACATGAAAAAAGAGGTCCGGGACTACTACAAGAGGCTCTACGGCATTACGCTTGACGAAAGGCAGATAGAGCAGATGTACAACCAGGGACGCGGCTCGGCGGCGGGCTTCATCAAATAGCAGATGAAAGAAAGAGGCTTACTTCTGCCCTTTACGGCGGCTCTTCTGATTATCGCGCCGTTCGCCGCCGTCACCGCGGGGCGTTTCCCCCTCTCCATCGGCGATACGCTCGCCGCGCTTTGCCCGTGGCTCGGCGGCGCGGAGCCGCAGCAGATGGTCCGTGAGGTGATCTTCAACATCCGTCTGCCGCGCGTGCTGCTGGCGATGCTCGCCGGCGCAGGGCTCGGCGTTGCCGGAGGGGCCTTTCAGGCGCTCTTTTCAAACCCGCTCGCGACGCCGGACACGCTCGGCGTCGCGACGGGCGCCTCCTTCGGCGCGGTGCTGGGGATACTGCTGGGCCTTCCCTCATTTCTCGTACAGCTCTCGGCGCTCGCGGCGGGACTTGCCGCCGTCGCGCTGGTCCTCTTCGTGAGCCGGGTACGCGGCTCCTCGCCGGTAATCATGATGATCCTAGCGGGCATGGTCGTCAGCGCGCTCTTCTCAGCGCTTGTCTCGCTGGTCAAGTACGCCGCCGACCCGCAGGACGTACTGCCGGCGATCACCTTCTGGCTGATGGG
>CAKSWL010000225.1 GCA_934511335.1 uncultured Cloacibacillus sp.
ATCTTCAAGATCGATCTTCGCGCTCTCTTCCATAGCCGCAGTTACTTTTGCTTCTGTTTCATTCACAGTAATTCCTCCTTAAGATGGAGACTTTGAGATACAGTACTTTTTGCAGGTGGTCACTGGGGTAAACGCGGTGAATTATACAGCTCTGCCCACGGACAAAAAACAGGCAGTTTTGCCTATTTACATTTAATGATTTTGCGGAAAACTGACAAAAATCAACGACCGGCCCGTGCGCCTGACGGTATAGGACGACAACGATCCGCGCCATGTTTGACCGCGGCCCCGGTTAAAGCTGGCCTTTGCCTGCCCAAGGTGCCGCGGCGGGGCTTGGGTGCGCTACTGCATTCGCACCGCGCGGCCTATGGCGTTACCGTCCCGCGGCGCATATTTCGACTGACTTGGAGGTCCCTATACGCTCCGCCCCCGCCAAAATAAGACGCTCAGCAAAGTCCGCGCTGCGGATGCCGCCGGCGGCCTTGACCTTCATGGCCTCCCCCACTGCGGCCTTCATCAGGCGGACATCTTCCTCTGTCGCCCCTGCCTTTGAAAAACCGGTGGAGGTCTTTACGAAGTGCGCGCCCGCCGCCATCGCGGCGCGGCAGGCGCGTATTTTTTCCTCCTTTGTGAGGAGGCATGTTTCAATTATCACCTTTACGATGCACCCGGGGACGGCGTCGACGACGGCCTTTATGTCTTTGGCGGCCTCTTCGTCGGCCCCATCCTTTATGAGCCCTATATTGATCACCATATCGATCTCCGCGGCGCCATCCTCCGCGGCCCTCTTCGCCTCACAGGCCTTGGCTGCGCTGTCCGCCGCACCGAGCGGAAAGCCGACCACCGTGCACACGGCGACGTTCGTTCCTTTAAGAAGCTCCGACGCGAGCGGCACGCGTGAGGAATTAACGCACACCGAGGCAAAGCCGCCGCAAACGGCCTCTTCGCAGAGCCTCTTTATGTCCGCGGCCGCCGCCTCCGGCTTGAGGTTTGTATGGTCGATATAGGGAGCCAGATTCATATATTATTTCTCCTTTTCCTTTGTCAGCTCGGATACCCGCCGTTTTAAGACGTCGTCGAATATCGAAAGTCCCGGGATCGAGCTTGACTTTGGATATCTGTGAGTCAGCTTGTAATATACAATATCCGGCGGTGAATCGTAAACTTTATGAAATACCGCCTTCGGAGACTCCTTCTTAAACTGTTCCGCCGCTGACTCGGGAATCATGCACCACTGCCCAGGATGCTTCATGAGAGAGGTCACGAGATTCACCGAATCAAGCTTTACTTTAAAGGATTTCAGCGGGTCCCATATATGGTCGTGCCATAGACGGTATCCGCCGCTCCACTCAATATAAAACTCCCCCTCCTGTTTCAGTTCCAGAGGTTTGACGAATTCCGTGAAGGTTTCACCGGGATAGGGGATGCGTGCCGCGACAAAGCCCTCCCTGTAGAAGGGCTCTATCTGGACATAGCGAGTATTCTCTTCATGCAAAGCAATGGCGACGTCGAGAGCGCGGCTTTCCACAGCCTGATACATCTGATCGGAAGGGTCCGTCAATATGCGCAGGTAGACGGGAGGCTCATGCTCAAGCAGTGTATTGTATATCTCAGGAAGCAGACGGCAATTGACGCTCTCTGAGCCTCCGATGGTGAGAGAATAGGCAGAACCGGGACTGCGCGCGTTTCCGATCTCCCGGCTGACCTCCTGCCATTTAAGCGCCAGCGGAAGGAAGCTTTCGCCGGCAGGCGTCAGGCGGATAGATTTCATCCCCTTCTGGCGGTCGACCAAGATCATGCCCATCTCGCTTTCAAGCTCGCTGAGGTTATAGCTTATCGTCGATTGCGTAACATTGAGAAGCTCAGCCGCTTTTCCAAGCGTGCGCGACATGGCGACGGCGAGAAAGGTCTCTATTCCCTTTTCATGCATTCTCATCACCTCCCTAAAGTATTGTATTCTATTTCGATCTTTTTATCAGCCTATTTCAGCAATGTGAGCATCGCTCCCGCGGCAACCGCGGTGCCGATGACGCCGGCGACGTTCGGGCCCATGGCGTGCATCAAGATGTACTGGCCGGGGAACTCCTTCGAGACCACCTTTTGGCAGACGCGCGCCGCCATCGGTACCGCGGAGACTCCCGCCGCGCCGATGATGGGGTTGATCTTACCGCCGGAGAGCACCTTCATGACCTGGCCGAAGATCACGCCTCCCGCCGTGCTGAAGATGAAGGCGACGAGCCCCAGGCAGATTATCTTGATCGTGGCCATCGTGAGGAAGGTTTCGGCGTTCATCGTCGCGCCGACGGAGATCCCAAGGAAGATCGTCGTGGCGTTGAGCACTTCGTTCTGAGCCGCGAGCGAAAGCCTCTCCGTGCAGCCACATTCGCGCATCAGGTTGCCGAACATCAGCATCCCGATCAGCGGTACGGCCGCGGGAAGCACGAGTCCGCAGGCGATCGTCGATATTATCGGGAAAAGGACGCGTTCCGTGCGGGACACGGGGCGCAGCTGCTCCATCTTAATCGCGCGGTCCGCCTTGGTGGTCAGCAGTTTGATGACCGGCGGCTGAATGAGCGACATGGAGCTATAGGCGGCGACCGCCACCGCGGGCAGGATCGCCGGCGCCAGCTTCGCGCAGAGGTAGATTGCAGTCGGTCCGTCCGCCCCGCCGATGATGCCGATGCCGGCGGCCTCCTGGATAGAGAAGCCCATCAGCATCGCGCCGATGACGGCGACGAACACGCCAAGTTGGGCCGCAGCGCCGAGCAGGAAGGTCACGGGATTTGCCAGCAGCGGGCCGAAGTCCGTGAGCGCGCCGATGCCCATGAATATTATGATCGGGTATATTTCATGGTTTATCCCGAACATTACATAATAGAGAAATCCGCCCTCGTCGATGATTCCGGAAAGGGGGAGGTTCACGATCAGGCAGCCAAAGGCGATCGGCATGAGAAGCAGCGGTTCAAAGTCCCTCGCGATCGCGAGATACAGCAGAATAAACGAGATGCAGAGCATCAGAAGATTGCCGGTCGTAAGCGCGACAAAGCCGGACTGGTCGATGACGCCCTTAAGTGCGGTCATATATAGTTCCATCGTTATTTACCCTCCGCAGACCTTTTATCAAACGAAGCGACCAGTTTACCGGTTGCCACCATTACCAACATAAGCCCGATTATCACCAGAAAAACAATACTCATGGAGATAAAGGACATGACGAGCGCGCCAAGCGGCCCGGCAAAGAATGAACTGAGTGAAGCCGTAACAGGCATAACAATTGCCTCCTAATATATTTATGCGGAAATATATTCCGCTATATAGAAATTATATTGAACAGCACTACCAGCATATAGAATTTGAAAAGTGGTGGGTGTTTCGCGATAAATGCCTATTCTCGCTTTTGGACTATTTTGGGGTCGCTGATGCCGCAATGGCAGGCATTAGCCATATAGACTTCGGCGTGTGAAAAATCGGTAAAATTTGCTTCCGCCACCGTCCCCCAAAGAGCGGGCAGGCTGATGAAGAAAGCTTCCGGCGAATTATCGTCGCGGTTCCTCATGCTCTTCTCCACGATAACGGGAACTGAATCCTTGGGGATGGTGATGGTGCCAAGAGGCGTATCGGCGCCGGCGGCGGACAGGCGCATCATCCCGGCGCCCTCGTCGGCGAAGCTCTGAGAGATAATGGAGAGGGGGGAGCCAGCCGCAAGAAACATAACTATAAGCGAAAAAACCGCAAGCGCGATCTTTTCTTTAGACCGTGATGAAGAGATAGTCATCCTCCCTGCCCTCCTCCTTTTTGCAGACATTATCGTAGACATTAAATACCATTTAACTTAATATTTCAACTGTATATTCTTACTAAAATATTCACCCCATGAATTTTTTCATCAGGTAGGTACAGATGATCACCACAACAACCATCGCGACGATCCCGATCGTGCCGGAACCGCTGATTATCTCAGCAGACGCCTCGGCGGGGAGCGCCGCAAAGGTCAAAATCGCAATGAACAGGAGAATCAGGAAGGTTTTATTTTTCATTGAACAGCCGCATTTCTAAGGGTACAAAAAATAATCTATCAGAATAACGCCTCTG
>CAKSWL010000226.1 GCA_934511335.1 uncultured Cloacibacillus sp.
TTTTCAAACAAATCCCTCCTGTCGGCAAAGGGGGCAAGCCTTTGCCCATCTTCATATACCTTTATATCATACAACATAACATAAAAAAAATCTCTCCTTGATGACTAAGGAGAGACTTTTTTAAGTATTTGCCCTATGGATATCCTAGTACTTCGGAGAGCGGAGATACCACTCGACAAGCATGGAGCTTGCGATGTAGATCGAGCTGTAGGTTCCGACGCCGATACCGATGAGGAAGGCGAAGGCAAAGTTGCTGATGACCTCGCCGCCGAAGATATACATGGAAACGACCGGCAAAAGCGTCGTCACCGAAGTGTTGATGGTGCGCGAAAGCGTCTGGTTTACCGAGGTATTGACAAGTTCGATGATCCCCTTGCCGCGAACCTGTCCCCAGTTCTCGCGGATACGGTCGAGCACGACGATCGAGTCGTTGAGCGAATAGCCAGCGACCGTAAGGATCGCCGCGATGAAGGTCACGGAGACCTCTTTGCCTGTGAGGCTGTAGACGCCGAGCATCAGAATGACGTCGTGCATCAGGGAGATGACCGCCGCTGCGCCGAAGCGGAAACGGAAACGGTAGGCCATATAGATGAGAATGCCGGCAAGGGCGAGCAGCAGCGCGTAGGTCGCCTGAGCACGGAGTTCGCTGCCGACCACCGGTCCGATCTTGTCTATACGAAGCACTTTATAATCTCCGACCTCTGCTTTGAGCACATCCATGACCTCCTTGCGGACATGGTCGTCCTGCGCCTGAAAGCGCAGGAGCACATCCGTGTTGTCAAAGGCCTGAATCGTCGCGCTGCCATGTCCTATTTTGCTGAGCGCGGCACGCACGTCGGCGATGTCCACCGGCTTTTCAAATTTAACCTGAAGAACGAGCCCTCCCGTGAAGTCGACGCCAAGGTTCAGCCCCTTTGTCAGCAGGAAGCCGAAGGACGCAAGGATGCACACGAGGCTGATGCCGATCAGCATCTTTCTGTACTTCATGAAGGGGAAGTTGAGTTTTGAAGCGTCAAACGTAGCCATTTCTTATTGCCTCCCTTTCTATAGGCTGTGGCTTTTACGCGCCGAAAGGACTATGCCCAGCAGCGTCCGCGTGACCACCGTGTTGCAGAAGACGGAGGCGACTACGCCAATGCTCAGCGTGACGGCGAAACCGCGTATCGGGCCGCTTCCGAAGTAGAAGAGTATCGCGGCGGCGATGAGCGTGGTGATGTTCGAATCGAGGATAACGATCAGCGCCTTACGGAACCCCGTATCGAGGGCCGCCATCATCGTCTTGCCGGAGCAGAACTCCTCTTTCATTCTTTCGTAGATGAGGATATTGCCGTCGACCGCCATGCCGATCGTAAGAATCACACCGCCGATACCGGGAAGCGTAAGCGTCGATTTAAGCACGATGAGCGTGGCGATGACCAGCAGCATCGCCACTGCAAGCGCAAGGTCGGCCGCCACGCCGAGCAGGCCGTAGTAGACTAACATGAAGACCACCACAAGCGCCGCGCCGATAAGGCCGGACTTGATGCCGTCGTGTATGGAGTCCGCGCCCAGGGACGGCCCCACGGAGCGGTTCTCCAGGACTTCGACCGAAACGGGCAGCGCGCCGGCGCGAAGCATGATCGCGAGCCGATTGGCCTCCGCGGTGGAGAAAGAGCCCGTGATTTGGGCCTCCCCGCCTGAAATGCGCTGCTGCACGACGGGGGCGGAAATCACGACGCCGTCAAGCACGATGGCAATTTGCCTGCCGATGTTGGCCGCCGTCGCCTCGTCAAACAGTTTGGCGCCCTCCGTGTTGAATTTCAGCGATACGGCCGCTTTGCCAAACTGGTCGAAGTTAGTCTCCGCCTTTGTCAGGTCTCCGCCGCCGACATACTGTTTGCCTAGAAGATAGGCGCTGCCGTTTTCGCTTCTGGCTACCGCCATATCGGGATTTGACTTGACCGCCTCTTCCATCTGCTTTATGTAAAGGTCGACTTCGTTTTTCGCCGCCGTCCAGCGTTCTTCGGCGGTTTTAAACTGCTCGTCGCTGTCGTAGTTTGCCCGCACCGGTTTCGCCGGGACGCGCGGCGACTCGCCAAGCACCTGACGGAACTGGAGGACAGCGGTGCGCCCGATAAGATCCAGGGCCGCCTCGGGGTCTTCCACTCCGGGAAGATCAATGGCGATACGGTCGTCTCCCTCGCGCTGGATCACCGGTTCGGCAATGCCGTACTGGTCCACGCGGGAGCGCAGAACGACAAGAAGTCTTTCCAGGCTGTCTGAGGTCAGCGGATTCTCCGGGGTCCCCTTCGCCTGAAGGATGATATGGACGCCGCCGCGCAGGTCGAGCCCCAGGCGTATCTTCCCTTTTATCGGGAATGCCACCACCGCGGCAATTATGACAACTGCAACGACCAAAACGAGCCGCCATTTGTCTCTCTTTAGCATCTACATGCGCCTCCTCACAAAGAAAACGGAGTGGACCGGTCAGTCGTCCTCTCCGTTATGAAAAAACAGAGTAAAGTTAAAATTTCAGGCGCCTGTTACGCCTCTTTTTTGGATTCCCCATCTTTATTTTCCGGGGCGTCCTCCGGGGCGGCAGCGCTCTCTTCGACTACCGCGGCATCGGCATCATCCTCGGCCGCGGCGCCCTCCAAGACGGGAGCCTCTTCTGTCTGAGGCTTGGCCTCCTCCGGCAGAGCCCCAGATTTTTTGGATTTCTTTTTCTTCGGCTGCGATCCTACCGCGCTGCCGTCGCTCTTCTTCATAGAGATGGAGCTTTTGAGTATGCGCACCTTAACGCCTTCGTCAAGTTCGATGATGTAACTGTCGTCGAGGGTCTCGCGGACTACCCCAAAGAACCCTCCGGCGGTTATCACCGTATCTCCCTTACTGATGCTGGCTAGCATATCTTCATGCGCCTTCTGTTTCTTCTTCTGCGGCCGGATAATCATGAAATAGAATATCGCCGCGAACATTGCGAGAGGTAGCAACATACCTGTCAAACCGCCCTGCTGGCCCAAAGAAATTCCTCCTTACAAAACTTGTTTTTAATTTGTTTCTTTCGCCACAACGGGTATTTTATCATGATATCGCCCATTGTGCCTATATCCTTTTTTTCTTTTGCCGCTTGGATGCTGACGCTATTTTTCCCGCTCTTTAAGGAAGAAGAGCAGCTTCTCCAGCTCGACGAAGATATCGACTCGGTAGAAGAGTATTCTTTCCGGCACCACCACCGTGGCTGGAGTAAAGGCCAGTATGCCCTTCAGCGTCGGAGAGGAGACGGCCTTATCGACGCATGCCTGCGCCGCCGAGGCCGGCACCGCAAGCAGAAGGACCTCTATATTGCGCTCCTCCATCACCCTGCCGATATCGTCCGAATGGAAGCACTCAACGCCCATCACCTTGCGTCCGACCTTATCAGGGTCGACGTCGAAGAGCGCCTCCACGTTGAATTTATAGCTCTGAAAGGCGGTGTGTCCCATGAGGGCCGTGCCGAGGTTTCCCACGCCCGCCAGCGCCACGCGCCAGACGCGGGGCGAGGCAAGGATATTTTCGATGTGGGCGCAGAGGCGGTTTACATGATAACCGACGCCGCGTTTTCCAATCTCGCCGAAGTAAGAGAGGTCCTTACGTACCTGGCTTGCCTTTATGCCAAGCATCTCTCCCATCTGGAGCGAGGAGACGACTTTTCTGCCCTCCTCTTTCATCAGCATCAAGAGGCGGTAGTATTGAATGAGTCTTTCTACCGTTGGTTCCGCAACTTTCATATACCGTCCTCCTCCATCATCTGGGCGAGGGTTTCCCCGCAAACTCAGAGCGGCCCGCGAGAGCCTCCTCTATGCGGATGAGCCGGTTGTATTTGCGGACCCTCTCCATCCCGCGAGGGGCTCCCGCCTTTATCTGCCCGGCTCCGGTCGCCACCGCGAGGTCAGCGATAAATGAATCTGAGGTCTCGCCCGACCGGTGGGAGATGATCCGGTTGTATCCGGCCCGCAGCGCCATTTCACAAACATCGAGCGTCTCTGTGAGGGTACCGATCTGGTTCGGCTTTATGAGCACCGCGTTTGCCGCCTGTTTTTCTATCCCGATCTTCAGACGGTCCTTGTG
>CAKSWL010000227.1 GCA_934511335.1 uncultured Cloacibacillus sp.
CCCTGGATTTACCGCGTTATCCGTTGACGCGGCGCGAAGAGTACATAAAATGTTATGTAAATCAGTGAGTTTGGATTTTAGAGGTGTTTTTTTGTGAGACTGTGGAAAATTTTGATTTTCGCCGCGGCCCTTTCCCTCACAGCGCGGGCGGGTGTTTTTGCGGCGCAGGAGGGTACGCCGGATTTGGACGCCCTGGTGCGGCGGCAGGCCGCGATAGAGGGCGGGGAGCAGGCGCTTTCCGACGAGGCCGCGGCCCTGCCGCGGGACATCGCCGCAGAGGAAGAGGGGCCTGCCGTGAGTCCGGCGGAGCTGCCCGCCGTCTACGGCGTTTCGCTGGCGCTGATCTCATCGCCGGAGAGGCGCGCGGCGGTGCAGGCGGAGTCGGAGCAGTATTTCGCCTCCGGACGCCGCGACAAGGCGGCCTCCGTGATCGGGCGGGCGCTGGGGGCCGAGAATGATTTTTCGCTCTTTTATCTCGGCAATTTTTGTCTGACGGCGCTGCCGGCGGCGGGCGTGGCCGAGGCGCAGGCGGAATATCTTGCCGGCTTTATGCGGGGCTATTCAAAGACCGGCATTTTGATGTTTACGACCGAGGCGGTAAAAACTTTTTCCGCCTATCCGATGCAGCGCGGCGCTCCGTGGCGCGCCGTTCCTGCGGGAGCGGCGGCGGCCGCCGCCGACGAGCGTCTTTATATCGGCCGCGGCGCGGTGTTCGTCCCCTTCGCCTACGGCTCGAAGTTCAAGCTGGATATCACCGCCAAAGAGGGGGAGGCGGTAAAGATGTGGAAGATCCTGCCAAACGGCGTCAACGCGAAGAGCTGGCCCGGCGGCAAGTGGGAAAAGGAGATCACCGTTCGCGGCGATGTTAAATATTAAAGAGCCGGCGCCGCGGGAACGGGACAGATAAGACGAACTGACGATTCGAAGGGAGCGGACTCTCGATGAAAAAATTGTTTGCGCTGACGGCGGCGCTGCTTGCTGCGGCGTTTTGCGGAACGGCCTTTGCCGGCGGCGATTGGGGCACGCTTGTCGCACAGATGGAGAGCAGAGAGAAGATAAAGAGGGAGGGGCCGGCCTTTTTCGCGCAGACGGCGCTGCTTGCGCCGCAGGTAAGCGACCGCGAGCTTTGGGAGCTCTCGTGCTCCGCGCCGGACCCGCAGATACGGGCCGCGGCTTCGGCGGCGCTGGTGAAAAAATGGTTCCCGGAGGGAGACCCCGCAAACTGGCGGCAGGTGAATGGTTTCTTTCCCCCCGCGAGCTGCGTGCCGCGGCAGATAGTCGCGGTCAACGCGCTCTTCAACGCCGTCACCGCGCTTTCGCAGATGCCGGAGGGCAAGTATGCCGCCGCCTGGCTGATGCAGCGGTTCGCGCAGTCGCCGATGGGCAGGCTGATTTTCATCGACAATATGCCGGCGCCTTTCAGAAAGACGCTCGATGAGCTTATCGCAGAGACCGGCATGGGCGGCTGTTGGGAGAGCAGCAAGATAGAGGGGCCCTATCCCTTCGTCCCCGTTTACGACGGGGTGAGGACGTTTGACTATGCCGCGAGCCGCGGCCTGCAATTCCTCGACGGCTTCGGCGGCATCTGCTCATCCTCCGGCCCTTATGCGTGGGACAGGGCGCGCGGGGCCGTCTACCGCATCGCAGACCCGAGCGTCAATAGGATTTGGTATAAAGACTGACTCTTCAAAGGAGGCCGAGAGGCCGGCTGCGCCATGCCGTTTTTCGTCGATTTGAGCCGCGTCTGCCGCAAGGCGTTCCCGATATTGGCTGCGGTATGCCCGGTCAAACGCCGACGCAAGAGGCGCCGCCGCTATGCGCGGCGGCGCGGCTCACAAATCGGCGGGAGGTGCGCTGGTTGTTTTCCCCGCTGATTTTCAATCGATCAGCGTTATCCCAGCAGTTCTTCTAAAATGTCGGCCGTTTCGCCGAGCGCCTCGGCGTCGATCTCTTCGGGGGCCGTGTTTTTCTTTTCAAGTTCATCAAGGTGCTTCCTGACGGCTTCAACGCGCTTTGCGACGCCGGCCTCTTCGTAACCCTTAAGCAGTACCTTTATCTCCTTCTCGTCGGTGAGCCTGTCGGTGAGGTATCCAAAGAGGAATGTCGGCGCGCTGATGGCGGCGAGGCGTTTGTCGGATCTGCACCACGGATCTGCGAGATATGTCGCGTCGTTGACGACATCTTCAAGCTCTTCATCTATCTCTTCGTCGGGCTCGGGGAAGTCCCAGATATTGATGACGAAGAAGGGTACGTCGGGGGAGAGAGCGACGGCATAGTTTACCGCATCGCGCACATCCGCCGCCTCAGCGCCGGTCTCAAGCAGGGAGATCGCGCGCGCGTGCTCGCCCACGACCGACTCAAGCGGGTCGGACTCAAGCATTTCAAGAATGTCGCTGTAGAGCTCCAAATCCAGCATACAGCGGTAGAGCAGTGTACGGCTCTGGAAAAGTCCCTCGTCGTCATAGTTGGCAAATTCTTTTGCCAGCTCGTAGGCCTCTTCTATCTCGCCCTCGGCAAGCAGCGAGTAGCCGAGGTTCATCATCACCGTGCAGTATACGAGCGAGTCCCGGTCTTCGTCGACGGCGTCCAATTCCTCCTTCGCGCCGATTACCGCGCGGATGCCGTCCAGCGCCTCACGGAGCATGTCGAGGTTTTCTACGGCGTCGTCATAGTCCATCGTCTCCCATACGGCCAGCTTTCCATAAGGGCTGTTGGGGTCTTGTATGAGGAGCTCCTCTCCGATTTTTTTGATCTCTTCGTCCGTTTGGGCTTCGTCGAGCTTTTCCAAAAGTTCGTCCTTTGTCATGACGTTTTGTCCTTTCTTTATTTGGAATATGCTTTATCCTTGTTCTGCCGCAGCATGTTTCTATTATACGTTTAAAGGCCCGATACTACCAATACTATCGTTCCGTTATTTTGCAGCTTCATTATATATACCAGGCCGCCGCGGCGGGCGTGTCTCTGTTTTCCGTCGAGCACGGGGCCGTACAGCCCCAGCCGGCGCAGCATCCGCCGCGTCTCTTTCTGGCTGATCTGAGGGTCGAAGGCCATGATGATTTGCTGGCAGATGCCCTCATAGAGGTCTTCCCCATTGGGCGGCCCGCCGCGGCTGTATCCCATGGGGGCGCTCTCATCGGCGATGGTAAAAGAGAGGGCCGCGTTCCGGAGCATCTTTGAGCCGGGCACCGTGTTGAGGTAGAGCAGGATCGCGTCGTTGTATTCAGCGACATAATTGCCGTCCTCCGTGCGTATCATCCCGCTCTCGAGGCGCGCGGCGGAGAATCCCCACTTGACCTTGCTGGCGGCTACCTTCATGTGCATGATGAACACGGGCACGGAGACGCCGAGCCCCATGCTTCCGCCCTCGTCGCCGCCGGCGGCGGCCGGAGCGATGTTTGCCGTTATCAGCATAAAAGACGCGCAAAGCAGGATCAATTTCTTTATCAAAATCTCTTCCTCGCTTGATCGTAAATGTTAAGGGCAATTATAGCAAATCCGCATAGGCTGCAATCATCTTTTTAGAGTAAAATATCAGCTGGATCGACGAAAGGAGTTTTGCAATGAAGGATTTTCTCAGAAGGTTTATTAAAACGCTCCTCATCGCGGCTTTTGCCTGCGCCGTGTTCAGCGCCGCCGCCTTTGCGGCCGAAGGCGACGAGACTGTGGAGATATATTTCGCGGGGGAAGGCGGCGGACAGGCCGACCTGCTGGGCACGGCGTTTTTCAGGGCGGGGGCCCTTTGGGTTCCCGCGGAGGCGCTGCGCGTGATGGGCGTGCCGCTTTATGACGGGCCTAATAACAAAGGCTTTTATATAAACGCCGCCGATCCGGCGCAGGCCTTTGACATCCCCGTTCTCGCGCAGCTGGCGGGAGGGGGGGTATCGCTCTATTTCCCGTCGCTCTCGGTCGCGGGCGTTTCCTATTTCAACATGAGCGGCATGCAGAACCTTACGAAGCTCGATTTTAGAAGAGAGGGGGCAAGAGTCGTCTTTACTCCTAATAACAGCCTTAAGGGTTACGTTCAGAGCGGCGTAGCAAAGCCCGCTCCCGTCTCGGGCAAGCTGACGATGGTCTGGGA
>CAKSWL010000228.1 GCA_934511335.1 uncultured Cloacibacillus sp.
TCAATGGCCTTGGCGAACCGCGCGACGGCTGCGGCGAGATTTACGGAGGCAAGCGCGTAAACATCAACGGACTGCCGCTGAACCCTATGGCCCGCCGGTATCCGCGCGACTTCATCCATACCGGCATCTCGGCGATCGACACGCTGACGACGCTGATCCGCGGGCAAAAGCTGCCGATCTTTTCCGGCAACGGCCTGCCCCACAATCAGCTCGCCGTACAAATCGCGACTCAGGCTAAAGTCGTCGGTTCCGACGACTTCGCCGTCGTCTTCGCCGGCATCGGCGTCAAGCACGACGACGCGGCTTATTTCATGCAGGAGCTCTCGACGCGCGGCCATTCCAACAACATCGTCACCTTTCTGAACCTTGCCGACGACCCCGTCATCGAGCGTATCGCGACCCCGCGCATGGCGCTCTCGACAGCGGAGTACCTCGCCTATGAGCTCGGCATGCACGTCCTCGTCATCATGACGGATATGACGAGCTACTGCGAAGCGTTGCGCGAACTCGGCGTCGCCGCGGGAGAGGTCCCGAGCCGCAAGGGATACCCTGCCTACCTCTACAGCGACTTGGCCTCGCTCTACGAACGCGCGGGCGTCGTGCGCGGACGCGAGGGCAGCGTCACGCAAATCCCGATCCTGACGATGCCCAACGACGACATCACACACCCGATCCCCGACCTTACCGGATTCATCACCGAGGGACAGATCGTCCTTTCGCGCGAGCTTGACGCGAAGAACATCTACCCGCCGATAGACATCCTCACCAGCCTCTCGCGGCTGATGAAGGACGGCATCGGAAAAGGCTATACTCGTGAAGACCATCCGAGCGTCGCGAGCCAGCTCTTCGCCTCCTACAGCAGGGTGCAGGAGGTCCGCTCTCTCGCAGGAGTCGTCGGCGAGGACGAACTTTCAAAAACGGACAAAGCGTTCCTCTCCTTCGGACGTATCTTTGAAGATCGCTTCCTCCGGCAGGGAAAAGAGGAAGACCGCGAGATCGGCTATTCATTGGATATGGCGTGGGAGATACTTGGAGAGCTGCCCGTCGGAGAACTGACGCGCGTCAGCTTAGCCGATATCAAGGAACATCTAAAGAAAAAAGAACAGTAGCGACGACAAACCGCTATTAAGGACGACCGGCCCGCGGCGCTCAGCCAGCGGGCATTTTTATACTATATCTTTTGTCAGCTTTTTGTGATTCTATGTTGATAACTTTCGTTTTATGATATAATTCCAAAATTATATTCACGATTCAAGTTATGGAGGGACGTCAATGATAAATAACATCGCACTGGCCGGCTGCGGCAACGTCGGTACCGCGTTTCTTGAGATGCTTCACGAGAAAAAATCTGAACTAAAAGAGAAGTATGGCTTTGAATATAAGGTAGTCCTCATCAGCGACCTCATGAAAGGCATAGTGATGGACCCCGAAGGGCTTGACCTTGAGAAGATACTGGAGGAGCTTCACAACAGGCGCAGTTTTGGGGCGTTCGCGCAGGCGGCGGGGCACTTCGACGAACTGCTCGACCAGTCGGGGGCGACGGTGCTCGCCGAATGCACCCCCACCAACCTAAAGACGGGAGAGCCTGGCCTCTCCCACCTCAGAGCGGCGCTTTCGCGCGGCATCAGCGTCACCACGACGAACAAGGGGCCGATCGCCGTGGCCTTCGACGAACTTTGCCGCCTCGCGGAGGACTGCGGCGCGAAGCTGAGCTACGAGGGGGTGGTGATGAGCGGGACTCCTCTAATCGACATGATGAAGAACGGCATCGCAGGCTGCCGCGTGCTGGGGCTGGAGGGCATTCTCAACGGCACGACGAATTTTATTCTCACAAAAATGGGAGAGGGCGCAACCTACGCGGACGCCCTCGCTGAAGCGACGGCGCTCGGATATGCGGAGGCGGACCCTTCCGGCGACGTTGAAGGCTGGGACGCGGCGGTCAAGATCGTCATCCTCGCGAAAATACTCTTCGGTAAGGACATCGGAGTGAAAGAGGTCACCCGCATCGGCATAACCCAGGTGACGCCGCAGCAGATCGCCGAGGCCCGGCGCAGCGGCTTTACGGTAAAACTCGTCGCCGGCATCAGATTCGACAGCTTCGGAATACACCCCTACGTAATGCCGAAGGAGATCGCCGCGACGCACCCTCTGTCCGCGATAGACGGCGCAACAAACGCCATCACGATAAACACCGACAGCCTTGGAGAGATCACGCTGGTAGGCCCCGGCGCCGGACGCCGGGAAACCGGACAGGCGCTCCTTTCAGATATGATCAGAATGAGCAGGTAAAACCAAAGGCGGGCCTCGCGGCCCGCCTTAATTTTATATTGCCGCGCTTTCTGAGGGGCGTGCAGCGAGGTATTCTTCCAGTTTCTGTAGGGCAATCTTTTTGAAAGATTTCCTCCTTGGCTTGTCTTCCAGATCCCCCTGTTCCTCAAGCTGCTTCTTCCAACGCCACAGGGCGGTCTTGCCTACGTTGAAACCCTTTGAAGTCTCGGCAGGGGTGTGCCCGTCGAGCAGATATTTTACAGCGCGTTCTCGTAAGTCTATTAAATAGCACGTCGAAGCTATAGTCTAGCTTATTGAAATGCTTTTGTAAAGTTAATTGAGTATAAGCGGCGACAGAGGATAAGCCGCCCGCCACATCGCAAAAACGCCGCCTCGAAGGGCGGCGCTTTTTGCGATGCGAAAGAAAGTTATTTTCCGTCGGGCTTGAGGCGCCCCTGATCGTCAAAGTGGTTGAGCGCTTCGCTGACAACCTTGCTGAGACCGATGATTGCGATAAGGTTCGGGAAGACCATTATGCCGTTGAAGAAGTCGGCCAGCTCCCAGACGAGGTCAAGCTTAAGAACCGAGCCAAGCACGACGAAGGCCATGACCGTGACCCGATAAGGCGTAAGCCCCTTGTTTCCAAAAAGGAACTTCACGTTCTGCTCTCCGAAGAAGTACCAGCCGATGATCGTCGAGAAGGCAAAGAAGAGCATGCATATCGCGACGAAGGGAAGCCCGAATGAACCCAAGCCCGCCGAGAAGGCGTTCTGGGTCAGGGCGATGCCGCTCGTCTTGCCGTCGATGGCGCCCGTTACGAAGATGACAAAGGCCGTCATGTTGAGGACGAGGAAGGTATCGACAAATACGCCCATGATGGCGACGAAGCCCTGCTCCGCAGGCTCTTTGACCTTAGCTACCGCGTGCGCGTGCGGCGTAGAGCCCATACCGGCTTCGTTTGAGAAGAGTCCGCGCGCGACGCCGTAACGGATGGCTTCCTTCATTGTAGCGCCGATAAGGCCGCCCGTGGCCGCTGCGGGATTGAAAGCGCCTTCAAATATCATTCCGAAGGCCGGGATGATGTGGGAGGCGTGGGTGACGAGAATGTAGAGGCCGCCGAGGAGGTAACCGGCCGCCATTATCGGGACGATCTTTTCCGTGATGGAAGCGATACGGCCCATACCTCCGAAGAAAACGAAACCGCCTACAGCCGCGACAAGGACGCCGACGATGAGACGATTGGCGCCGAAGGCGTTGTTGAAGGCGTCGGCTATCGAGTTGGACTGCACCATGTTGCCGATGAAGCCGAGCGCAATGATGATAGCCACCGAGAAGAATACGGCAAGGCCGTGGCTCTTAAGGCCGCGGGAGATGTAATAGGCCGGTCCGCCGACGACGCTGCCGTCGGGCATCTTTTCTTTATAGACCTGAGCCAGCACCGCTTCCGCAAAAATCGTCGCCATGCCGAAGAAGGCCGCGATCCACATCCAGAAGATAGCTCCCGGGCCGCCGACGGCGATCGCCGTCGCCGCGCCGGCGAGGTTTCCCGTGCCCACCTGTGCCGCGACCGCCGTCGCCAGGGCCTGGAACGAGCTCATGCCATCCTTGTCGGCGCGTTTGCCGAAAAGGGTGAGTTGCCCAAAGGTATACTTGAAAGCAAGGGCAAACTTGCGTATCTGCACAAAATTCAGCTTCAGAGTAAAATAGAGCCCAGTACCGCAGAGAAGCGGGATGAGACAATAAAGACCCCAGATGAAGCTGTTAGCCTTTGACACCAGTAC
>CAKSWL010000229.1 GCA_934511335.1 uncultured Cloacibacillus sp.
ACAGCCCTTCACCTGCGCCGCCCTCTCACGCAGCGCGCGTTCCTCCTCTGCGGCGCGCGCCGTGATATCGTCGGCCTCCGTGCGCGCGCGGGCGGCGTTGAACTCATGCTGCCTGGCGGCGTACTCCGCCCGCTGGCGCTCTATCTCCGTCTGCTGCCTGGCGGCCGAATTCTGCGCGATGCCGCTCATCACCGCAGCTCCGACAGAAAGAACCGTCGCCGCGACCATCCCCATCTAAACCGCCTCCTTTTTATGCCAAAAAGGTATAAAATCCATCCCGTAAACGCCGTAAGGCTTCGGCGCTCCCAGAGTAAAGCCCATAAACCGCAGCCACAAGACGCTCTTCGTATATCTTGCGTCGACCCAGTTGCGCATATATGGATAACGCGCGAAAAGGCGAGAAGCCACGAAACGCGAGCCCTTCAAAAAAGCGACGCTGAAACGCGAAACCTCCGGCGTCGAAAAAGCCCACGGCGTCACCCACCTCCAATCCTCGCGCGCAAGGCCGAAGACGAAGACGCGGCGCCCGCCGTACACGACGCTCCAACATCGAAAACTCATAGAAAAACAGCGGCGCAGCGCCGTCTCCGGCGCGGCGCCGCAGGCCGCACGGATCTCCGCCGCGTCCGCCGGCGAAATATCCCGCGCGACCGCAAGACAGTCCTCAAGGCTTCCGCCCTGGACATAAGCCCTACCGCCCACTTGCGGCAACCACCTGAGGAAGCAGCGAGAGGATCGTACAGGGCAAAGGCTCGTCCGCGACGACGCGCACCCTGCCGGACGAATAACCGGCGTTCAGTCCGAGCGTCATAATGCCCGTCGCAAGCGAAACCGGCGCGTCGTAAGGCTCCGTACTGCGCTCCTTGAACTCCATCGCCTTAAACGGCGTCGGCGTATCCTCCGCGGCGCCCATCTTTATCCCCCGGCTCCTCTCGACGCGGACGGAGACGGAGATGAGCCGCGAGACGCGCCCCTGCTGCGTCCCGTCTTGCCTCGGAAGCGTAAGATCCAGCGTCTCAAGCTCCGCATTATAAGGCAAGCCCACATGTACGACGGAAGCCGGATGCCTCAGCGCGACCTTCCCGTCCTTGACCGTCAGCGCCTTGATAACGTTGCCGTCAGCCAGCGCCGCGACCTCGCGCCCTTCAAGATGCGAAAGCCCCGTGACCTCAGCCTGCGGCGGCTCGTACCGCCTGGTCACGCCGCAATCTACAAAAAACCCCTCCTCGGGTGAATCTACAACGCGAGATGCCAGCTGCTCCACGAAACGCTTCCAGCCATTGCCGACACGGCGCCGCACGACCAGCCACACTTCATCGCGCTCCGCCGAAGAAAGACAGCAGACCGACTCCACAAAGCCGTCCGTCTCCATACGGCTCCAGGCGATCACGTCATGCTCCCGCAAATACGTCAAAGCAAGCAAAGAGCCGTCGTCGAGAACCACCCAGACGATCGAATCCGGATCCTGCTGGTAATCCATCGCCACGATCGTCCGTCCCTTAAACAAATGCGTCGCCAGCACCGTCAGATCGTCGCCGCTGTAACTGTCCGACTCAAAAACATAGCCGAGATCGCGGATGATCTTGCCCTGCTTCTGCACGAAAAGCACCATGTTGCCGATAACCGCCGGAGGCACGGCCGCTGCGCCGCGATACCCCTGCACCTTGGCTTCAATCGAAGAAGGGGTGATTGCGCTCTTCGCGCCGCCGGAGGCGATCGTCCACTCCGCCGAAGCCGTCAGCGCCACCAAAGAAGAAAAGGGAACAAAGGCCCGTATCGGCGAGACCTTGCGCGAGACCAAAGCCGCCGTCACGGAATCGTCGTCCTGGACGGTCAAATGGCGGTCAAAATTGTTATAATCGCCAGTGACGCTCATCCAGACGCACTGCGGCTCGGAAAAATTGCCGCCGAAACAGAGCCTGTCCTCATAAAAACCGACCGCGCAGGGCCAGCCCCTGAAATCGCTCCAAGCGCCCTCCGCCCAATTCCTTGTTGGATATAAAGAGGCGCCGTCCTTCTCAAAAACGCCGGAGGCCTCGGTAGCGGAAACCACCGAGTCGATACGTACATAACCGTTGCAATCGGCGGCGGCGGCCGTAAGCGTGAAATACCCGCGGTCCTCGTCGCTGTTGCCCTCCGGAACAAAAGTAGAAAACGTTAAAGCCGTGAGCCTGAACCTCGCCGGCTCCTCTACAGTCCCCGACTCGTTATAATTCTTACAGCTCGCAGCCGTGCCTCCGGAGGTAAAAGTCAGCACGTCTATATAACGCGCTTCGTCCTCGTCATACCGCTGCAGCTTCACCGTCCCGCTCCAAAAGCCGGAAGAAATCACCTGCCAGGATCTGTAGACCGTCAGCTCCATATCCCCCCAGTCCGCGGAAGCGGAAGAGGGCATAAAGACAAAACAATCAATAGCCCCTTCACGCCACGCTAGACTCGCGTTGGGGGAAAAAAACACAAAATCGCCGCTTCTGTCTGAAACCTTCGTCTCAAGCGCCCCAAACCGCACCCTGCGCCCGACGGTAAACCATGCGCGCTCCTCGTCGTTCGAACAACGAAAATGATGAATCGTTTTTAAGATCTTGTCGCCATTAGTAATAATCGACTTCGTGCCTGTGATGACAGCTTCCGTCCACCTTCCGCCCGCCTCGTCGGCACTCTTCACGACCGCCTCGTCCACGTGATGCAATATCGAGAAAAGCGCCCCCGCATGCCGCGGATCAAAAACGGGCGCTGAGGCAGTAAGCGTCGCCGCCCCCGAAAAGTCCGACGGGCAAAGAGTCGCATCCCCGGCGTTCATCGTGCGAAAGGGGCCGTTTTTAAAGGCGAACTTCGTAAGAGTCCAACTACTATCGGCATAGCGCGTCAGCTCCCGGGGCGCATACTTCGGATGCGCGACAAAAAGCACGTCGGCCGACTGCGCGAAAGAAAGCCCAAAAAGATCTCCGGCCGCCCAGGGAGTCATGATCTCATAAGGTACGGAACCTGCCATCACCTGAGAACCGTTTTTATAGAAGCGCACATATCTGTCCCCGAATTCCAGCACATAGGCGTCAGTGTCAGAATACTCGAAAGACACGAGGCGCACGGTCTTGTCCGCATACTTAGCCTCCGCGACGAAACGCATCCCGGCACGGTTGGAAACCCCGCCGTGCGGATGCACCGTAAAATTCTTAAGCGTACGGAGCCCCACCGCATACTTCGCCAAATCCTCGCGTCCCCACAAAGAGGGAGCCAGCTCTCCGGCGGCGAAACTCGCCTGAGACGGATAAAAGGCCATCGCCCCTACCTCACGTCTATATAGTTGCAGGAACCGATCTTGAGCTTCGTCCTGCCCTCGTTCGCGTCGGCGGCGCAGGCGTCGCCGTAAGCTGCGAGGAACTGCTTCGTGATCTCGTCGCGCATCGAAGTTGAAACGTCCGCGATCCCCCAGCAGGCCATCCGCGCCAGATTCCAGCAAAAAGCCTCCTCAAACAGAGGCGGAAAAAGCGTCGGGTCATTCACCGACGCCGTATACTGCGCCGCGACGGCATACACATCCGAGCAGACGGCGCGGCTGCCGCCGGCGGTCATCCCGATGCGAAAATCGCCGCTCCAAGCGCGCGCCGGCCCCGCGGCCGCCAACAGCCGCAATACCTTCACACAATTATTGGGATATTGGTACGTATATAAAAAACAGGGGACCTTCTCCGTCGTCAAAGCCAGATCGACGACGCCCCGGCAGAAATTCCAATCATTGCGCTGCAAAAGAGAAGCCAGCGCCACATCATAATAGCGTTTTAAAGTATTCGCCTCAGCCGTCGCCTCGTCAAGCGAATTAACGCTGCGGCCAACGCCCATAAAGCCAAGCGCCCTGTTGCAAAGCGCAATTTTACTGCTCTCTATCATCTTGTCGCCCCTCCTGTAATAAAAGGGACGACGAGCCTAAAAAGCTGCCGTCCCTGCCTCGCCAACTACATGTTGATATCCGGCGTAAGATATCCTTCGATCGTACCCGCCGTAAACGTGCCCGTGGCCGTAAAGTAAAGCCGCAGATACTTATCACAGC
>CAKSWL010000230.1 GCA_934511335.1 uncultured Cloacibacillus sp.
CAACATACTCAACAAGACTGACGGAAGCCTATCCTTCGGCGGAAACATCCGCGGTATGCTCTTCCTTGACGACGCTCAGGCCATGCTCGAAAGGCCCAGGACCACGGTGAAGATATTGGCGACCCTCTCCGACGGCAGGATGCTTGAGCTGAAAGCGACCGAGGGCAAAAGAGCCGTCGCCCAAGACACAATAAGGGTGGAGTACATCGGCGCCGGCCAATATGATTTTGTCGGTCAGAGCAAAAAATTCGAATCCAATATGACGCCCGACAGCTTCGTCAAGATCGTGGTCAACGCCAAGGGCAAGATCACCGGCGTGCGCGTCGCCAATCTTAAAAACGGCCAGATGTGGGATACCGTCCCCAGCAGCAAGGCAAACCTCGCGGCTCTGCTGACGCCGGAGGGAAAGAAGCTGAACAGGGCCGACGGTTCCGTGGCGCTCGATATCGACGGCATCGAAGAGTTCAATATCGCCTTTGACGAGGAGAAAGACCAGGGCACCGGACCTTACAAGGTCACCATCGTCTTTGAAGACGGACGCCTGATGGAGGGCAGCAGCGCCAAGGCGGCGGCTCCCGCCAAGGATAGGGGCGACGGCTCCGTCACAAAGGCCGACCGTGCGGTGGTCTTCGTCTCCCCCAAGCCGGAGTTGGTAGCGGTGGACCTGGTAGGCAAAAATAAAAAGAGGGGCGCCAACGGCGCGAAAGACATGGCACTGACGATCAAGGCCACCGGCAAGGGCGTCATCAAGGCGATGGTCTTGGCGGACAGCAGCAGCGCGGGCTGGGACACGCTGGCTGCCAACAACGGCAGGTGGCTCCTCGGCGTGCGGGAGAACGGCAAGCTCCTCAACGAGGAAAACGGCACCGTCAAGCTCAAAGTCAACGGCACCAAGAGCTATCAGCTGCTGATGCAGAACAACGGCAAGCTGAACGCCAAAAACGGCAAATTGCTGCTCACCGCCACCTGGGGCGACGGCGAGGTTACAGAGACGGAGCTCAAGTGGTAGGCAAAAAACCAGGCGATAGCAAATAGACAAGGCGGCGCGGGTAACGAAAAAAGGGCCGGGCAGATATATGAAGACTAGGAGCGCCGGCTTTTCGCCGGCGCTCCTAGTCTCATGCGTCGTCCATATTTTCTACTGGGCCAGCCCCGCTGCGAAGGCTTTGCGGTTCAGGTCGAGCAGCTTCGGCGGCACGGTCTCGGCGAGGACGGCCTGCCAGTCGAGGTCTTCAAGGCCCATCGCCTTGACGAGCGCTCCTAGCAGCACGACGTTCTGCGCTTTGATGTTGCCGAGAGACTCGGCGATCTCCCCGGCGTTGAAGCACTTGGTGTTCGGCACCGCGGCTTTGAGCTTTTCAATGACGCCTTCGGGATATTTCGCCGCGCCGGTAAGCACGGGCAGCGAATAAATCTCAAAGTTGTTGACGACGAGCGTTCCGTCTTTTTTCAGGTACTTAAGCCAGCGCGCCGCCTCTACCTTCTCGAAGGCGACGAGAACGTCGGCCTCTCCCTCGGGGACGACGGGCGAAGCGACTTTAGCGCCGTAACGGACGTGCGTGGTGACGCTGCCGCCGCGCTGACTCATGCCGTGTATCTCCGACATTTTTACGTCGTAGCCCTTGCGGACCAGCCCCTCGGAGAGTATCTTCGAAGCTAATATGGTCCCCTGTCCGCCTACTCCGACCAGCAGGATGCTTTTGGTGCGGCACTCCCCGCCGCCTGTCTGCGGGCGGCTTGTGATATCCTTTTTATTCATCGTTATTCACCCTCCCGTGAGATGGCCTTCTTCGGGCAGATCTGCATACATACCGTGCAGCCGTTGCAGGAGGCGCGGTCGATATAGACGCGCCCGCCGCGGAAGTTGACCGCGGGGCAGCCGGCCTTGAGGCACAACTTACATTTTACGCATTTTTCCTCGTCCACGACGCACTTCATATTAGCGCGTCTTTTGACGACCTCTTTAATGAGCGCGCAGGGGGAGGTGGTGATGATGACGAAGGGCTCCTCAGACTCATAGCCGGCCTTCACCGCCTCTTGCGTCGCGGCGAGGTCGTAGGGGTCGATAAGGCGGATGTTCTCCTCTTTTACGCCGCAGGCGACGCAGAGCGCCCGGAGATCCACCTGATGCGTCGGCTCGCCCATCAGCGTGCGTCCCGTGCCGGGATTCTCCTGATGGCCGGTCATCGCCGTGATCCGGTTGTCGAGGATGTTGACGACGATCGGAGCCCTGTTGACGATCGCGTCGATGAGTCCCGTGATGCCGGAATGGAAGAAGGTGGAGTCGCCGATGACGGCAAAGACCTTCTCCTTGCGCCCCGCAATGTCGACCGCCTTGCGGAAACCGATGCCGGCGGAGACGCTCGCTCCCATACAGATGACGGAATCCGTCACCGAGAGGGGCGGCACCATGCCGAGGGTGTAACAGCCGATGTCGCCGGTGACGACGACGTCTTTGTATTTGCCGACCTCGTAGAAAAAGCCGCGGTGCGTGCAGCCCGCGCAGAGCACGGGAGGACGCGGCGGGATATCGGCCTCGATCGCGTAGCCGCCCTTTTCGGCCTCATCGGGGAAGAAGGCGCGGCGGATGACCTCCGGCGTCAGCTCGTCCACCCAGGGGAGCTTCTCACGGCCGACGCAGGCGAGGCCGAGGGTCTTCACAAAGTCTTCGATATAGGGCTCGTTTTCTTCGATGACGTAAAGGGTCTCCACCGAGGCGGCGAAGTCGCGGATCTTCTTCTCCGGCAGCGGCCAGGTGAAGCCGAGTTTGAGGTAGGAGGCCTCTTCGCCGAAGACCTCTTTCGCGTGATTGTAGGAGATGCCGCTTGTGATGACGCCGGTCTTGCCGCCGCGCTCGACGCGGTTGAGCGGCGTAGTCTCGGAGAGGGCCTTGAGCGCGGCGATCCGCTCCTCCATCAGGCGCTTGCGCCGTTTGGCGTTGGCGGGAGCCATGACGTATTTCGCGCTGTTCTTTTCGTAGGGACGCACGGCGACGGCCGCGCGCTCGCCCGGCTTGACGAGCGTCTTGCTGTGGCAGATGCGGGTGCTGACGCGGAATAACACGGGCGTGTCAAACTTTTCCGATATCTCGAAGGCCTCTTTGATGAAATCGAGGCACTCCTGGCTGTCGGAGGGTTCCAGCATCGCGAGCTTCGCGTGCGAGGCGTAGAAGCGATTGTCCTGCTCGTTCTGCGAGCTGAAGAGCCCCGGGTCGTCCGCCGTGACGACGACGAGGCCGCCGTTCACGCCCGTGTAGGCGAGCGTAAAGAGCGGGTCCGCGGCGACGTTGAGGCCGACGTGCTTCATCGCGGCGAGCGCGCGGGCCCCCGCCATCGAGGCGCCGGCCGCCACCTCAAGCGCGACCTTCTCATTCGTCGCCCACTCCGAGTAAACCTCTTTGTACCCGGCGAGGTTTTCCAGTATCTCCGTAGAAGGCGTCCCCGGATAGGCGGCCGCCACGTGAAGCCCGGCCTCCCAGGAGCCGCGGGCGATCGCTTCATTGCCGGTCATAATTTTTTTCATCGATTCTCCCCCTTATAAGCATACGACACAAAAGCATTATCGTTTAAAAGCCGTAAAAACCGTCAGCCGCCGGCCCCGCTGAAGAAAGGGCGGCTTACTATTAAAAAACCCCGGCCTCGCCTAGGCGGAGCCGGGGATATTATCCAAAGGCTGTAAACGTCTAGTCTTTTCCGTGAGCCGACCGCTCATCCTCCGAGTGGAGCATTATCCACTCCGCTCCGTCAAACTTCACCAGCCCGCTTATTATATACATTACCGCCATGGCAAGGAAAGCCTTTTCGCGCAAAATGAGGAAGCAGAGGGCGATAAACGTCATCAGCCCGTAGAACTTCGCACGGCTGACGTTCGATTTCTTAAGCTTTTTCGCGTTCCAGTAAGGCACGGAGCTCACCATCAGCGCGCCGACGAAGCACATCGCCGACATCGCGACAAGCGGCGTGATGGGCAGGCGGGCGATTACGGCGGCGGCGAGCGCCAGGCCGCCCGCGGGAATCGGCAGGCCCTGGAAC
>CAKSWL010000231.1 GCA_934511335.1 uncultured Cloacibacillus sp.
CAGCGGTTTCGGCTGTCTGGCGGCAAATCAGTATATAACCCATACCATACGGCATGTCGACGGCGGACGGGGTTTTTCCCGTCCGTTGTTGATATTTTTTTCTATTAGTCGGGCGAACGGTCCTTGTACATCATAGTCAGTTCGCCGTATGCCTGCCCCCGGCTCCGGAGCGGCACAGTCCATTTTTTTTGCGGCCTCAAATGCGGCCGGATAAAGGGCTTTCAGAAGAGCCTAGCTACTTGGAAACACGCTTCTCCGACGGTTCAGTTTCCTGTATGCGGCGGAGATTTTCTCGATGGCGTTGGTCGTATAGATTGACCTGCCTGCCGGCAGGCAGGGCATGCAGGCCGCTCTGACAGCAGAAGAAAACTTGAAGATCGGTGTTATGACGTCCCAGTCCCTCTCCTGCGCGCTTCACGGCGTTAGGATATTTCTCAGACCATTTCTCAGACACTCGGTCCCGGCTGATCCGCCCCTGCTCTTCGTGTGGACGGGTTTCTTCTCTCTTTTCTCCATAATAAAAGGCCTCCTGTGTTTTAGTGTATATCACAGGAGGCCCTTTGGCATACTGCTTTCTCACTTTTACAGAAAAACTTTCATATGCTCCGGCACGGAGTGAGCTGACACTCGTCCCTCAGCCTATCCAGCTCGTCCGCATACCACTGCATCGTACGAACGCGCTCCGGCACGTACTTCGCCTGGCTGTAAATCTCACGCACCCCTCCGGAGCTGTGCACGAGCTGCACCTCTATCGCGTCGGCGGACCACAGGCCGGACTCGTTGAGAATCGTACCCGCCATGTGGCGGAAGCCGTGCGCGGACATCTTATCCGCGCCGAAGCCCATCGAACGTATCGCCATGCGCACCATGTTCTCCGACATCGGCCGCGCGGATGAACGCTCCGACGGGAAGACAAAATCCGAAACGATGCCAAGGCCGTCAAGCAGAGCGCGCTCGTTCTCAAGCACCTCGACGGCCTGGCGCGCAAGCGGGACGACGTGCTCGCGATTGCCCCTCATCCGCTCCGCCGGAATACGCCACTCGCTGCGCGCGAAATCCACCTCGCGCCACAGAGCTCCGCGCACCTCGCCGGGACGGCAGAAGGTATAGGCGCTGAAATAAAGCGCGTTGCGCACGCGGCTTTGACGATAATAGCGGATAGCTGTCATCAGCGCCGCAACGTCGCGTCGGTCAGTCGCGCGGCGAAGTGCAAAGCGCGCACCGGCTGCAAATTCACGGAAAGCCCAGCCGTAGGATCGGCGGCGACGATCCCCGTCGGAATGCCGAACTGAAAGACGGACGCAAAAATATCAAGCACGCGGTGCGCCGTCTCTACGAATCCTACCGCCTCTATCTCCTTACATACGGCGAGAATCTCCTTGCCCTTGATGAACGAAACGGGACACCCGCGAAAACTCGGCAGGAGATACTTGTCCAGCCTCATGCGCACCGTGCGGCTGTAATTCACCGACAGAGGCAAAATGCGCGTCTTGTACCATTCTTCGGTGAGCTATTCAAAACGAACATCGGGCACGTCGAGCCCAAGCACGACGCCGACCTCGCGTTTCTTCAGCGCGCAGGCCTCGCGCGCCTCCTTCAGCTACAAGTCGGGATATTTCCCAAGCGAGAACTTCTTTCCTTTTACCGCCGACCTGAGAGACGAACCACCAATATTTAATCCCTGACGGGACTACCTCGACATACAGCCCGTCCCTGTCTGCCTTCATAAAACGCTGCGCCTCCGGCTTCAGGTCGCGCACCGCGATTTCAGTCAGCATCAGCCTTCTCCGCCTCCTAAGCACTACAAAAAACAAGCGTAGTGCCTATTTTTTAATTTTGTAGTGCTGAATATTCATGAGCAGGCATGAAAAGAGCTGAAAATATATGAGAAAGAGCCGACAAGCCGTAATCACGATTTATTCAGCATTATACGGCATTAGCCAGACTTTTGAGAAGGCTTGAGAAACAAATCAAGCCCCCTTGCGGGGGCTTGATAAAGCGTTCTGGTGGAGACGCGGGGAATCGAACCCCGGTCCAACAGAGGCCGATCTGGAGGGCGCTACGTGCGTAGTCTATGCTTTAAATTTCGGGTCGGAGGCTCCCACAGACAGGATACTCGTTCCCTAGCCTTTCCTGAATCTCGGACGTCAGCCGAAAAGCTCTGCCGCAATCCCAGCCGTCTTTGTGACGCTCTTTCGGGACCCAACGGCGGAAGTCTCGAAGAGCGCGCTGCTTAGTTAAGCAGCGAGAGCGTAATTGTCTTCGACAATTATCGTTTTGGAGCCGGATTTACGAGGCTTCCCCATCCTCGGCACGCTCCCCCCGACCCTCCATCTGCTGTCGAAACCTGTCGTCCCCAGTAATGGATGGTGCAGTGGTACTCAGTTTCAGTAATCTTCGCCGCGGCCTTTGCGGCGTACCGCTCTCTCTATTTCTCGGGCGGCGTCGCGTTCGGCGGCGCTGTCGCGTTTGTCATGGAGCTGCTTGCCCTTGGCGACGGCAAGCTCTACTTTGGCCCATCTGCCCTCTTTGAGGTATACCTTCAACGGCACGAGGGTGAAGCCCTTTTCGCGCGTCTTCTCAAGCAGCCGGCGGATTTCCGTCTTATGGACGAGCAGCTTGCGCGGGCGCAGCGGGTCTTTATTGTAGATGGTGCCCTTTTCATAAGGCGAGATATGGACGTTGTAGAGCCACAGCTCTCCGCCCTCCACCGAGGCAAAGCCGTCTTTAAGGTTGACCCTTCCCTCCCTGATGGATTTGATCTCCGTCCCAGATAAAACGATGCCGACCTCAAAAGAATCTATGATGAAATATTCATGCCTTGCCTTTCGATTTTGGGCAACTGTCTTATCCTCAGGCATTTTCTCACCTCGGAACGCATTATACCTGTTTGAACAAATTTAGTCAAATCGTAATTCCGCCTAGCGGCGGCGGCCTGCCCCACAAAATAAGCGGCGCCGACTTTTCTGCCGGGCATTCGGGATAGTCTCTCAGCGGAAAGTCGATTCCCAGCGCCTTGCTCGCGTCGAGCTCTGCTGCATCCCGCCATTCGGCACGCAGGAGGATATCGTCAACGTCGCCGGTGATTTGATAGAAAGGGAACTCGGCAGAGATTGACCAAGACGGAGGCGGCGGAAATACCTGAGCCCCCCGCCAGCTCTATCTGCTATGGGTCGATCAGGGACGGCGGCCCGTCTCGCCGGCGGAGCGCTCTTCCACCTCAGGCTCGTCCTTCATCAGCTCTTTAAGCGACGCGGCAAGCCCCGCGAGCCCCTGTATCTCCGAGGGGATGATGATCTTCGTCGCCTTGCCGTCGGCGGCCTTGCCGAAGGCTTCAAGGCTCTTGAGCGCGACGACCTCCTTCGTAGGCGCGGACTCGTTGAGCATCCTGATACTGCCCGCGACCGCGCTCTGCACCACGCGGATAGCCTCCGCTTCGCCCGCCGCCTCGCGGATTTTTTGCTCGCGCACGGCGTCGGCGCGCAGGATCGCGGATTCCTTCTCACCCTCCGCGATGAGGATCTTGCTCTGCTTTTCACCCTCGGCGAGCAGTATCGCCTCGCGTTTTTCCCGTTCGGCTTTCATCTGGCGCTCCATCGCCGCCATGATCTCCTGCGGCGGAACGATATTCTTGACTTCGACGCGGTTGACCTTGATGCCCCACTTGTCGGTGGCCTTGTCGAGAGTCTCCGTGATACTTGAATTTATATGGTCCCGCGAAGTCAGCGTGTGGTCCAGTTCCATCGCACCGATGATGTTTCTGAGCGTCGTCGCGGTGAGGTTCTCAATGGCGGCAAGCGGATGCTCCACGCCATAGGTGAGCATCTTGGCGTCCGTCACCTGAAAAAAGACGACGGTGTCGATCTGCATTG
>CAKSWL010000232.1 GCA_934511335.1 uncultured Cloacibacillus sp.
AATATGTTTATCGCTCTCGATATACCACGGCGTTTGCAATGCTTTTGCTTTCTCGTTATTCTTTTTGTCATGGTGCGTGCTGCGTGCCTTTTACGGGGAAAAACCCCGTCGCGGGCGCAACGAAGGGTAGTATATTACGGGCTCCGGCTTTCGTCAAGGCTTTTTTGATAGGACGCCCGGCCTGGTGAGTTCTTGTTTGTGTATTTTAGGCCGATTATATCTAGAGTTTTTTCGTAAAAATTTCTTTAAAATACTTTCTGGTTTTCTTACCTTCCCTTTCGTCTCAATATGAGAGAGGCCAGCGAGTATTGCGGACGACGAAGCAGCGCGGGTCAAGGTTGTCAGAGGCAGGCTGCCGCAGGGGAAATATGGCTAAGCGGCCTGATTCCATCGAGCTTTTGCTGGTTCATGTATAAAGGACAAGCGCCGAAAACAGGAGCCGCCGCGCTCAGGGGACACATGATCGGGGCGCGGTGGTTTCTTTGCTGCACAGCTGCCTGGAGTTGTTGAGAACGAAGGAGGAATCATGGCGCGCATGATCCCGCCTTGCGGCAGGACCGCGGGCGGGATCGTCTTATACCATCGTTCTGGCAAGGTATTCTTTTATTTTCTCAAACGTCTCTTTGCTTATTATGTGTTCTATGCGGCAGGCGTCGGTCTCAGCCGTCATCGGCGAGACGCCGACTATCTCCGCAAGGAATTTGGTGATGAAGCGGTGGCGCTCGTAGATAGCGTCGGCCCGGGCGCGCCCCAGTTCGGTAAGGCTCAGCTCGCCGTTCGTCTCCATCGTGATAAAGCCGTTATCTTTCAATATACCCATCGCGCGGCTGACGCTCGGTTTGCTGACGGACAGTTCGCGCGCCACGTCTATCGAACGTACGGAGCCGTTTCTGTTTTGAAGTATTAATATGGTCTCAAGATAGTTTTCTCCCGATTCCTGCATAGAGATCACCTGCGCATTTTATTTTTCGGTCATTATATTCTATCCTAAAAAACACGGTAAGTATACTTAGGATGACACCGACGCTGCCGGCTTGGAGAAAACGCTCAATGTGACACCATCCGGCGGCATGGGCGGGGCCTTTTATGCCCTCGTCCCGGCGTTTGCGCGCTGACTTGAATCTTTCTTCTGTTTTACCTATACTTTCAAATATAGTCAAAGGTATCGCCGCCGCGGGCAGGAGGTGTTTCCGGTGAAAATATCTTCTTTGGAACTTAATAATTTTATGCTTTTCGAGCGGCTCAGCTTGAGGTGGTCCCCAAAGATCAACATTATCAGCGGGGAAAACAGCACGGGGAAGACGACGCTGATAAAGGCGATGTACGCGGCGCTGAAGGGCGTTTCTGAAAATAGGCTCGACAGAATGACGAAGGAAGAGATCGAAGGCAGCCTCGTGAAAAAGTTTCAAGGCGTCTTTCGTCCCGACGAGGGTAAGATCGGCCGGCTCGTTAGCCGCGGTCCCGGATGCAGCCGCGCCTCGCTCTCCCTCAATATCGGCAGTGAGGATTCCATAACGGTCGGCTTCAGCAGCCGGCAGGACCGCCATGCCGACGTGAGCGTAAACATCGGCGTCTCTGAGGATGGGCTGGCGCCCTATTTCCCCGTCTATATCCCGCCGAAAGAGATGATCTCCGCTACGGAGCATTTTCAGTCGCTCTACGAGGCCTATCACATCGACTTTGAGGAGATGTATTACGATCTTACGAAGCTGCTGGGCCGGCCGCTCAAAAAGGTCGGCAACACTGAACAGCAAAGCAGCGTCATCGAAAGCTTCGGGAGGATCGTCAACGGCAGCATCGTACAGAGGGACAGAAAGTTTTATCTCAAGATGAAGGGGCGGGGCGAATTCGAGATGGGGCTTGTCTCCGAGGGCTACCGCAAGCTCGCGACCATCATCTATCTCATCTCCTCTGGCAGCCTCAACGCAAACTCCATCCTCTTCTGGGATGAACCGGAGACGAATATGAATCCGATGATGATAAAGCCGATCGCGGAGGCGGTGGCAAAGCTTGCGGAGATGGGCGTCCAGGTCTTTATCACGACGCACGATTATTTTGTGCAGCAGTCCTTCAACCTGCTTTCGGCCTATCCGGCGGCGGGCGCCGCCCCTGCGGATATCAAATTCATTTCTCTCTATAAGGAAAATGGACAGCTTCTTTTTGAGGAGGGAGCCACCGTTTCGGAGCTGAACCACAATTCGATAATGGAGGAATTTGACAACCTTTATGATCGGGAACAGGATCTCATCTATGGAAATTGAGGAGAGCGGCATCTCTTTCATCTTTCATAGCGACCGAGTGGTGAAATTCGACGACAGCGAGTTTTACAGAAGGTATTTCAACTGCCTGCCTCACGGCAAAGGGGTGGACTTCGTCTGCGAGTCGGAGGGAAAACGGGCGCTCATCGAGGTAAAAAACTGCCGCGGTCACGAGGCGGAGAACATTTGGCGGATAGGCGCCGACAACGCAAAGCGGGAGGTCATCACGCCCGCCCCGGAAGACGAGCGGGAGAGCCTAGACATCGAGATGAGCCTGAAGGCGGCGATGACCGTCGCCTGTCTCTGGGGAGCCCTCTCAAAGGAGAAGGGCTGTCCCCACGCCGCGCCGCTCACGAGTCTCTGCCGCCCCATAGGCGGCCCGCTCTATATCATCCTGTTTTTAGAGGGAGATTTTTCTTTTGAGACACGAAGCAAGAAGATGATCATGGAGAGGCTCCAGGCGAGCATCCGCAAGAAACTCTCGTGGCTGAACTGCAGCGTTTCCGTTACAGATTCCTCAACATATAAGAAAAAATTTTTTACTATAAGGCGGAATCAGACTGAATCATGTTGAATAATTACTTCGCCAAAAAAGAACCATCGATCGAAGCGCTTGTCCGCTGGATCGCCGATCTCGGCGGCAAAGCGCCCGCGATAAAGCGGCTGCCGGCGCGCCCCGCCTTTTTTGGAAGTTTCGGCGCGCTTGACGCCCGGATCGTGAACGCGCTGAAGAAGCGCGGCGTGGAGGCTCTCTACTCGCATCAGAGCATGGCGGTGGAGTGTGCGCTCGCGGGGGTAGACTGCGTTACCGCAACGCCGACAGCTTCGGGAAAGACTCTCTGCTATAACCTGCCCGTAATGCACGCGGTACTGCAAGACCCCAGCGCACGCGCGCTGTACCTTTTCCCGACCAAAGCGCTCGCGCAGGATCAGCTCGCGGAGTTTGGAGAGCTCGCCGCCTTTGCCGACGGCAAAATACACGGCTTTGTCTACGACGGCGACACCGACCCCGTCAAGCGGCGTCAGGCGCGCAGCGAGGGGCATATCGTTATCACGAATCCCGACATGCTCAACTCGGGGATCCTGCCGCACCATACAAAATGGTCCGATTATTTCCGTAATCTCAAATATATCATCGTCGACGAGCTGCACACCTATCGCGGCGTCTTTGGCTCGCACCTCGCGAACCTGTTCAGCCGCCTCGCGCGTATCTGCGAGTTTTACGGCTCGCACCCGACCTTCATCTGCTGTTCCGCGACGATCGCGAACCCCGACGAGCACGCCCGTGAGCTGATAGGCCGCTCCGTGAAGCTGATCACGGAGAGCGGCGCGCCCGCCTCGGAGAAGGAGATAATCATCTACAACCCGCCCGTTATCGACTGGCGAACGGGGATGCGGCGCTCGTCGCTGTTTGAGACCTCGCGTATAGCATCCGAGGCGCTTGCCTCCGGCATCAGCACGATCGTCTTCACGCGCTCCCGCCTCAACGTGGAGCTGCTGCTCAAATCCATCCGCGCCGACCTTGCGAAGCGCGGCGCCGATCCAATGATGATAA
>CAKSWL010000233.1 GCA_934511335.1 uncultured Cloacibacillus sp.
GCCCGGTGGAGGAGGCCGTCTCAAAGGCCGTCGAAAGCAATATCGGCACGCTGTTCGAGGGCTGCGACGGCGGCCTCAACGACCTCAGCTGCGGCACCTATCCATACGTGATGCCGGGAAGCACCATCGCGCCGGCGGCATTCCTCTCCACCGGCCTCAGACACGGAGATTCGCTGCGGATAATCGGCGCCGCGAAAGCCTACTGCACAAAGAGCGGCCCCGGCCCCTTCATTACCGAGGATAAAAGCGCCGTCGCCGCCTTTATCAGGACGCGCGGCAACGAATATGACAAAATCGGCGATACGCCGCGAAGAATTGGCTGGCTCGACCTGCCCGCGCTCAAATATGCCGCTAAGATTAACGGCGCGGATCTGCTCGCGCTCACGAAACTCGACGTTCTTACGGGGATAGACGAACTGAAAATATGCACCGGCTACATGATCGGCGGCACGCTGCGCACGGAAGGCGACCTGTCCGCCTGGGAAGCAGAGTCCGCGGAGGCGGTATATGTCTCGTTGGAGGGCTGGCGCGAAGAGCTGCCGGGATGCACGGACCTTAACCTGCTGCCTCATCAGGCGCAGTGCTACATCCGCTTTATAGAAGAATTCACGGGACTGCGGGTCATCTGGGCCGGCATTGGGATGCAGTGGGGCAGCGCCCTTTACCGGATAGACTAAAAGAGAGCCTCCGGCAGCGGCGTGCGCGTCGGATCTGCCACCTCTATCGTCCACGCGGCGAGCTTCGTTCCGTAACCCACGGCCTGCCGCAGCGAAAATCCCCTGATCAGCGCCTCAGCGGCGCCGGAGAAAAAGGCGTCGCCCGCGCCGCTGGAATCCGTCACCTTTGTCGGAATGGCGGGGCAGAACCCCTTGTCTTTCGAAAGCGCGTCATAATAAACGGCGCCATATTCGCCGAGCGTCACGACCATCGATTTCAAGCCGTTTGCGTCGACATAGCCGCCAAGCAGGGAGAGGACCTTTTCCGGCTCGCGCGCGGGTATCTCCTGTTCAAGAAGCCGCCCTGCCTCCGCCTCGTTGCATATGTAGCATTCGAGCCCCTCAAGCATGGAGCGGTTGCGGAGAATGACCTCCATATTCCCAGTTATTCCGTAAACTTTCTTATCGTATCGCTTCGCGAGTGCTAGGATGGAGGCGGAAATATAATCGTTGAGGTCAAGCTCGAGGATGATGTTTTTACAGCCGGCGACGATCTCGTCGCCCTCGTTTCTGACGATCTCTTCGATAAGGGAGAGATCGGGCATCTGCGAAATGGAGGCTGCGAGGTCTCCGTTTTGGTCCATGATAGCCAGCCAAAGCCCCATGCCTGACGCGGCGGCGCGTCTCATGCGGCTGACGTCGATACCGGCCTCCCGCAGGCGATTTAACACCTCAAGACCGAGGCCGTTGTCGTCGACAGACGAGACGAACGACACCCTTGCGCCGATCGAAGCAAGATTTTCCGCGACATTGCGTCCCACCCCGCCGTGGATGAATCTGACCGTTCCTACATTTCTCCCCAGCGGGTCGTAACGGTAGGCGGCAAAGCCCTTGCAGTCCATAAAGACGGTTCCAAAGACGACGGTATCGGCAGACATAGCTCCATTCTCCTTCGCAGCGTTTTTACGCGTTAAATATTAACACAGGAAAGCGGATCATAGGGAAAATTAGGAGTCATTCCCCCGCGCCGGCGTTTGAATATCTTGCTTCCGCTATGGACAAGATTTGCTTTGAGAGATAAAATCTCTTTGTGCGTCATTGAAGTCAAAAATATCGGTGACATTTGCAATCGAGCGGGAGGTAATAAGGTGAAGAAAACGGTGGCATTACTGCTTGCTATAGCGGCGCTTTTCGCGTTTGGCGCGATCTCTTACGCAGCTGAAGATAAGGTAGGTTACGTGGACGACATGGGAGTGCTGCAGCAGTTCTCGAAGTTCCAGCAGGCTCAGAAGCAGCTTGACGAGCTTGGCAAGAAGAAGTCGAACGCGGCGAAAGCGGCCTTTGACAAAGAGAGCGACGAGAAGAAAAAGAGCATGATAGTCCAGAACCTCCAGCTTGAGATGCGGGAAGAAGAGGCGAAGCTCATGAACCCCGTGCTCAAAGAGGTAAACGAAACGATTGAGAAAGTCGCTAAGCAGAAGGGCGTCACGATCGTGGTAAATAAGGTGCTTGTCTATTACGGCGGCATCGATCTCACTCAAGACGTGGTAAACGCCCTTAAAAAGTAACGGAACACTGGTAAGGACAGAATAAAACTGGCGCCGCCCGCAAGGGCGGCGCTGATTTTATGCGTCCTTGCAGGTAAAAAAGACTCTCAGCAGCCAGAAAAAAAGGGGGGTGAATAGTTTTCTGTAAAAAGGTCTTCCTGTGATACTTTCTTATGCCAGACAACCTCAGCGGTTTCGGCTGTCTGGCGGCAAATCAGTATATAACCCATACCATACGGCATGTCGACAGCGGACGAGGGCTTTTCCAGGGCAACATCATTTACTTTTTACATAGTTATTGAGAAACTATGGAGATGGAAATAAAAACATTAAAAGAAGGGATCCAGAAGATAACGGAACCGAGACGAACAAGCCGTGGCAGCATACGCCACAAGCTTGAAGATATCATAATCATCGGGTTATGCGCGACAATATGCGGAGGCGAAGACTATGCCGATATGGGGGAATTGGGGATAGAACGCGAAGAATGGCTGCTTAATTTTCTTGAGCTTCCAAATGGAATCCCCGACAGCGATCGATAAGGGGCATGGCAGGATCGAGAGCCGTGAATATAAGCTGTTTACGGATATATCATGGCTTGAACAGCGAAAAGAGTGGAAAAACCTCATGTCGGCCGGAGCGGTAAAATCAATAGTGTATGAAAAAGAAGAGGAACGGTAATTTACGAGGTACTTTATTACATCTTTGACAGACATAGGTGAGTTTGCCAATGCGGTGAGAAAGCACTGGCCGATAGAAAACCAACTGCACCGGCGTTTAGACGTAATATTCCGCGAGGAGGCGTCAAGAGCGGGGAAAGACAAATCCCCACTCAACATGAACGTATTGCGCAAGCAAGCGCTTGCTATGTTGAACCAAGCTAAATATGGTCGTTTGAGCAAGAAAAAGAAGATGTTCAAGGCTGATCTTAACCCGAAGATCTTGCTGGACATCTTGTTTGCTGCTAAAAAGTAAATGCTGTCGTCCTGGTAAAAAAGATACTGAAGCAGCTGCTTGCCAAGACGAAAAAGCCGGTGAACGAAATAGTGAACAACGCCTTCAACGGGGAGGCTCGCCGTAGCGCGCAAAGAGCTCAAGGACGCCGGAATGGCCGACATTGCGCTTGAAATGGGCGGTATCAACACAAGGACGATTAAAGTCTATTCCGAACAGGTCTATAACCGCATGGCGGATGTAGTGTAGCAGGCAAACAGGACGACGGCTGATATTTATCAGGCGTTGAAGCTGAATACTGCGCTTACGGGCGCAGTCGGCGGGTATGACGCCATCGGCAACGTGCGCCGGAACATGCAGAAGGTATCCGAGGACGCTGGTATTACCGCGTTCATCGACAAGCGCGGGCGCTCGTGGAACATGGCAGGCTATACCGACATGCTCTGCCGGACGTCCTCGATGCAGATATACCATCAGGCCAAGACGAACGAGTTTCTTGCGCACGGCGAAGACCTGGTCATCGTATCCAGCCACACGCCGACCTGTGCCAAGTGCGCGCCGTGGAACGGAAAGATACTGTCCCTTACCGGTGAGACGCCGGGCTACCCCACGATGGAAGAGGCGAAGGCCGCGGGGCTGTTTCATCCCA
>CAKSWL010000234.1 GCA_934511335.1 uncultured Cloacibacillus sp.
ACCTTGTCGCTCTTGTTGTCAACGACGACGAGCTCGATCTTCTTGCCGTCCACTGTCGGGTACTGCTGGTGCGCAAGCTTGACTCCATCAAGTTCCAGCTGTCCGCCGATGGCGTTTCCGCCTGTAATCGGCAGATAGACGCCGATCTTCACCGTCTCCGCCGCCATCGCCGTACCGGCCGCGAGCAGCACCATCGCAAAAACTGCCGCAAATTTCTTTGCACTTACCATTACACACACCTCTTCTTCACTTGATTGAGACACAAATTATATCAGTATGGAGATTATACAGGATAATTGCAAATATATCAGCCATGAATGTTGTTGTTCTGTTGTAGGTTTGTCAAACGCGGATTTGGGCAGGGGCGAAGTCTTTTGCGCCCAGCCAAAGAAGGCTTTTCGTTATCGGCCTGCTTTGTTCAAGTCTTTTTATGCGGCGTTTTTCCGGCGGCAGTTTCTCGTATTCACGTTCAAGGGCGAAGAGCCGGTCGCAGTATTCAAGTCCTTTCTGCGATAAGCTGTTAATAATCAATTAACGTTACAAAGGCATCCCAATAAGCTAAACTACCGCCCCGACGTGCTATTCAAAAGACTTACGAGAACGCGCTGTAAAATATCTGCTTGACGGACACACTCCTACTGAGGCTTCAAAGGTTTTCAACGCAGGCAAGACCGCCCTGCGGCGCGAAGAAGAAGCAGCTTGAGGGACAGGGGGATCTGAAAGACAAGCCAAGGGGGAGATATTTCAAAAAGATCGACCCACAGAAGCTGGAAGAATACCTCGCCGCATACCTGTACGAAATCGGCGCGGTATTCGGCTGTTCATCTGTCGCCGTCCTGAAGGCGCTTAAGAGAATGGGATATACGAATAAAAAAAAGATACCGCTCACAAAGAGCAGGAGAGGCAGAAAGTCGTGGAATCTATGTGCCGTACGAGGGCGCTATGGACGGCAAGCTGTTTGAGGCGTGCTTCAAAGAGCGGCTGTGGCCTGCATTTGGGCGGGGGAGAACCTTAATAATGGGCAACGCGGCGTTCCATCTAAAAAAGCACCTTGAGCGGATCGCCGAAGCCTTCTGGAGAGAGGGTGATATTTCTTCCTCCATATTCTCCGGAGCTGAACCCGATAGAGCATTCGGCCTGTCCTAAAGAAGCGCTGCGCAAGCGCCATGAGCTGCGTGATGCCGCTTGATGAGGCTATCGCCTTCTGTTTATAAGTTGATAGAGTATAATTTCTATTTTACTAGTGCCGGGTTGCCAAGAAAATATGGAAAACTGCCGAAGTCAGGCGCCGACATCATCGACGCCGGAAAGCTTTACAAGGTCGGCGCAGAGGGCGCCCAGCAGGCTAAAGAGCCCATAGACGCCCGCGGGAACGGGCCGAGGCGGCGGAAAACGGAACAGCTCGCCGAACATCGCGGCAAGAAAGATGATGGATATCTGTTCGGCATATTTCATCTGACGGTCTTATTTCTCTAAATGTATGAAGGGTCAAAAGATTTTATTGAGTGTCGCGGCAGAGGATCGCGGCGGCGGCGCAGGCGGCGGCGACTGCGGTGCTCGCGCGCATTATGCGCCGTCCGAGCGAGATGGGGGCGAAGCCCTCCGCAAGCAGCCGTCCGCTTTCGTGCGGGGCCCAGTCGCCCTCGGGGCCGACGGCGATCGCGACGCGCGGTGCGATCTCTATCTCCCGCAGACGCCTCGTCTCCGGCGACAGCAGCGCGGCCAAACGCTGCGGCGGCAGCTTTCCAAAGTCCATCGCCGCGAAGGTGACGGGTTCGTGCAGCAGCGGCGGAGTCGCGGCCCCCGCCTGTTTCGTCGCCTCGTCGAGGATCTTGCGCCAGCGCGCCGCCTTGTCGGCGAGCTTCGCCCCTTCGTAACGGGGGACGCTTCTTTCGCAGCTCAAAAGGTGTATCGCATACACGCCGGTCTCGGCGCAGAAACGCAGCGCCTCGTCCAGCTGGTCGTTTTTCAGCAGGCCGAGCAGCAGTTCGATCCGGGGCGAAAAGACCTCTTCCTTGACGCGCGACATCTCGCGCGCAAAGACGGAATCCCCGCGGCATTCAAGTTTCAGCGTGATCTTTTCGCCGTCCAGCAGCCCTTCGACCAGCGAGCCGGCATAACAGCGGCGGACGCGGATGAGATGGTGCGCCTCCTCCGCGTCTATATGCCACAGTCCGTTATTGAAGGCGCACCGCTCAAGCCTAAGCCTTGGCAGCGACACCCCACCAATCTCCCTTTACGAGCTCTTCGACGGGCGACATCTTCGCCGCGGCAAGCGCTTTGAGAAAGACCGGCTTCTCCTTCTCCAGCATGCCCGAGAATATCGCCACCCCCTCTTTGCCAATGACGGCGGGAACGTCCGCGACCATCGTCGTCAGAGGATCGAGCAGGATGTTCGCCGTCAGGATGTCGGCGGTATGTCCGAAATCTTTCAGCAGATCCCCCGTCGCAAGGTCTATCTTATCCGGCTCAAGATCGTTGAGTTCAAAGTTCTTGCGCACCTCTTCGATGACCGTGGGGTCGATGTCGCGCGCGTAGGCGCGGGCCGCGCCCATTTTAAGGGCGCCGATCGTCAAGATCCCGGAACCGGTGCCGATATCGGCGGTAGTAACGCCGGGGCGGATATATTTTTCCAACAGTTCGAGCACTATCTGCGTGCTCTCATGATATCCCGTGCCAAAAGCGCTTCCGGGGTTGATGTACAACGCCGTGCGGTCCGCCGGCTCGGTGCCTTTGTGCCAAGGCGCAAGGACGACAAGGCCGCGTCCTACGGGAAGCGGAGGGAAGGCCTCTTCCGCCGCCACGTTCCACGGCTGGTTCTCTACCTTTCCCCAATCCTCAACCTCGACTCCGGGGAATTCCTTCATCGCCTCAAGGAGCTTCGCCCTCCAGACAGCTATCTCCTCGTTGCTTCTGTAATACATGCGCAGCCGCGTATTCCCGTCGGGAAGTTCCTGCATCTCCGTGCCGATGCTCTCCGAGATATCCGCGAGCGAGAAGAGGTTGTCCTCCTGTCCGGCCGTGGATTTTATCGTTATGTACCACCAGTAGCTGTCATTAGTGCTCATATCATTACCCTCCTTTGATGCCGTAGGGATATTGTACCCCAATATCAGAATTAGCGACACGATTTATTAATGATCCTCCGTCCCGCGCGGGATTCTTTCCGCAAACCGGCCCTAGCCGCCGGGGCTCCGCCAGCGATTTTTAATTACTCCGGCGCGTCCGGTAAAACTATCAAACCGGCGCGGCCAATCAGGGCTGTTATACTGCCTTCGCCCCCAGGCATAAAAATGTTTTCTCCGTCCTGTGAGAAACGCGCCAAACCCTTTAGGAAAAACATTGAACCGTCCGGTACGAGCGGGCGCGGGACGATCTTTAACGCGGCGGCCCCGCCTTTTGCCCCGCCGCCGTGATGCGCATTGAAAATATCACAAACATGAATATTGTTAAGATAGACGCAAAAGGGGCCGCCTTATGCCGCGGCCCCTCTCTATTTCGTACTTATCTGAATAAACTATCTTCCAAGCATCATCAGCGCGAATACCTTTGCTTCGTTGAGCAGATGTTCGATCTTCGTGTATTCGTTCGGCATGTGGGCGCAGTCCGACTCCTGTCCCCAGACGACGGCGGGTATGCCCTCCCTTCTAAAATAGGCGCCGCAGGTGCCTCCTCCGACGCCGCCTACCTTTGGCGTGACCTTCGGGAATACCTCCCTCACCGCGGCGAGCAGTTCCGCAACAACGGGAGCGTGGCCCTCGTCGGCTCCGGCGCCTCTTCATAC
>CAKSWL010000235.1 GCA_934511335.1 uncultured Cloacibacillus sp.
GCAAGATCGTGAGCTTCGCCTTCTTCATCATGGTGGTCATCGCCGCCGTCACCTCCGTCATGTCCCTCATCGAGGTGGCCACCCAGTTCGTCATCCAGAAGTTCCGGGCCAACCGGAAGGTCTCCGCCCTCATCGTGGTACAGGACGGCAAACCTATCGGCATGGTCCACATCCACGAGATACTCAAGGCGGGGGTGGCCTAGCTGTCGCTGCTGCGCGCTCTCTATCAGCTTCCGGTAAACGCCCTCTTCGCCATCGCGGGAAAAAGGCTGAAGGCGAAGTATGCCGAAGGCAACGACGAACGCCAGGGAAAGATATCCCCTGAAAAAATCGCGCGGCTCTCCGGCGCGCGCCCCGTGTGGGTGCACGCCGTATCGGTCGGCGAAGTGCAGGCGGCGGTGCCCTTCCTCAAGGCGGCGCGTGCCGACGGTTATCAGGGCCCCTTCGTGCTATCGACGACGACGCAGACGGGAAAGGCGATGGCCGAGCGGCTTGGCGGCGGACTTTTCGACCTCCACATCTACTACCCCTGGGACAGACGAAAATTTGTCGCCAGGACGCTCGACTCTCTGCGTCCCGCCCTCTTTATCACGGCGGAGACCGAGCTTTGGCCGAATATGCTCTGGGAGTGCCGCGAGCGCGCGATACCGGCCTTTCTCATCAACGGCCGCATATCCGACCGTACATGGGGACGTATCGGCGGCGGCTTGACAAAATACGCGGCGTCCGGCGTCTACTCGCTCTTCACGGAGCTTTGCCTGCGCGACGAAGAAGATGCGCGGCGGCTGTCCGCGATCGGCGTGGAAGAAAAAAAACTCCACGTCCTTGGCGACAGCAAAATCGACGCGCTGCTGGCGAGAAAAAACATCGCCGCCCGCGACGGCTGGCGCGAGAGATTCGGCGCGCCGAATCGCCCGATCTTCATCGCGGGCAGCACGCATACAGGGGAAGATGAAAAGGTACTCTCCGCTTTTGACCTTCTGAGAGAAGATGCCCCTGAAGCGCGTCTTATAATCGCGCCCCGGCACCCAGAAAGGGCGGAGGCGGTCGCCGCGCTGGTCCCGAAAAAATATATTACAATGAGGCTGTCGGCGCTTGCGGATGGCTGGGACGTCCTTATCATAGACAAAATAGGGGTGCTCTTCGACATCTACGGCGCCGCCTATTCGGCCTTCGTCGGCGGCAGCTTCGCCGACAAAGGCGGGCAGAACATCCTTGAACCCCTCTCCTGGGGCGTACCCGTACAGTATGGGCCGCATATGGAAGACTTTGCGCAGGCCTCGCGGGCCTTCATCGCGATGGGCGCGGCGGCGCAGGTCGCCGACGAAAGGGAGCTTGCCGGAGTGTGGCGCCGTCTAGCCGCGGAGAGCGGCACCGGAGAAAAATGGCTGAGACTTAGCCGCGCTTACTTTGAAAAATCATGCGGCGCTTCGCTGCGCACATGGAAAATGATAAAAAAATATCTGTAACGCGGGAGGAAGAGTGGCAATGAAGATCAACCGTGAATTAATAGAAAAATTCTACTATGAACTGGATGAACGTTCAAAAGAGGCTCTCGATGCCGCTGCCGGCAGGGTAGTCGCCGCGAAAAAAAGCGGCGGCAAGGTCGCCGTCGTCACCGGAAGCGGACCCAACCTGCACGAGGGCGTCACGACGCTCATTGCGGAGCTCATCGAAAAGGGCGTCGTCGACGGGGTCACGACGAGTTCCGCCGTCGTCAGCCACGAGATGGGCGGCGCGCTCGACCGCGTTAAAATGTGCGGCGCCGCGCAGCTGGGACTCGACGAGGCGAAAATGCCGCGCGGCAACATCTTTGAATTCACCGATATGAGCGACGAGGAGCTCGGGGAACTCTCAAAAGAGATGATCCTTGACGAAGAGCTGCTCGCGAAACGCCATGACGCCGAGGGACACATGGTGATAAAGGCCGCGGCGAACATGGCTTATCCGATGGGGCTGCGCACGGAAAAGCTCGCGGAGGAGATACACTCGCTCTGCCGTCAGTCCGGCCTGCCCTTTGAGACCGTCGCCGGCTGGGGCTGCGACCGCCGCACGATGCTAGGCAGCGGCGCCGCCAGAGGCGTGCCCGTGCTTGTGACGATACCGCAGCTCGTCGGCGGCGGCCATGTCGGACTTGCAGTCGGTGACAGCATCCCGGTGGCGGAGCGTTCACGCCGCATCGCCGCGATGCTCGGCTCCGCCGAGGTGATAATCGAGTCGGCGGTCGCGCTGACCCAGGAGATACACGACGGCCCCTTCGAGACCTACACCGGCCACGGCATCTGGTCTTGGTGGCAGGGGCAGCCCGTCTACAGCCTCAAAGACAAGACCCTGATCCGCTTTGACCTTGACGAGAACCTCCGCCGCGCGCAGGACCTGCAAAAATCGAGCGCGATGATTCAGGAGGCGATCGACAAGGGGCTGCCGAAGACAAAGATATCGAAGATCCCCTTCCGTATGGAAATGTCGGCCTTCGCCCGCCATGAGGGAAGCCTCCCCGTGATCGGCGACATCGGCATGATCTGGCCGGTCTTTGCGCTGAAGATCGCCGACGCCCTCGGCATCACCCTGGAATTTATGAGCTACAAACAGGAGACGGAAGAGGGCAAGGCGATGCGCGAATGGATCGTCGAAAACGTCAGGCCGCTCGACCGCGCGAAAATGCTAAAAAAATTCAGAGAATGGCAGGCAGATAATAGATGACACAGCCAAAATTCCTCGGAGTGATACCGGCGCGCTACGCCTCGTCGCGCCTTCCCGGCAAACCGCTGCTGGAAATCGGCGGCAAGACGATGCTTGAACATGTCTACCGCCGCGCCCTGGCCTCCGGCATATTCTTCAGGGTGGTGATCGCCACCGACGACCACCGCATCTACGATGCCGCGGAAAAAATCGGGGCCGACGTCCTTATGACGAGGGCGGACCACCCCGACGGCTCGAGCCGCGTCGCGGAGATCGCCGCGAAGATAGACACAGATTACGTGATAAACATTCAGGGAGACGAGCCGATGCTTGACCCGCGCATGCTGCGCGAGCTCGCGGCGGGATTTACCGCCGACGCCGAAGCCGATTCCGCCACCATCTGCGTACCGATCGTCAACGAAGAAGACTTTCACAACCCGAACATCGTCAAGGTGGTTCGCGCGCAAAACGGACGCGCGCTCTACTTCAGCCGTTCGCCGATCCCCTATCCGCGCAACGACGCCGGCGCCGCCGTCTGGGAACATCTTGGCATCTACGCCTTCACCAAACAGTTCCTGCTTAAATTCGTGGCGCTGCCGCCCACGCCGCTGATGCAAACGGAGAGCCTCGAGCAGCTGCGGATACTGGAACATGGCTATTCCATGGCGGTCATCCCGACAAAGTACCCCTCCGAGGGGCCCAACGTCAACACCGTTGAGGACCTTGAAGAGGTGCGGCGGATCTTCGCCCAGAAGAAAAACGAAGAAAAATGAACGCCGGCGGCTCCTTAAAAACGATCCTCATCCTCAGCGACGGCATCCGCGGCCACATAAACCAAAGCCGCGGCGTCGCCTACTGGCTCTCGCGGCTGACGGGGGCGGAGATATTGGAAAGCGAGGTCCCCGCGCTCACGGGAGCGGCTAAAGCCCGCGCAAAGACCGCATCGCGCGCGCTTGCCGGCGGCACGCGGCGCGAGGCGCGCGACTGGCTTGCCGCGGCCGACGGCGAGGCGCTTATCCGCCGCGTCGGCCAATGGTTTGCGGAGCGCAACATCCAGGAGGGCTCAGGAGCCGTTCTGATA
>CAKSWL010000236.1 GCA_934511335.1 uncultured Cloacibacillus sp.
CAGGCGACCTTGCGAAGATGGGCTACGAGGTAAAAATTTTTGAGGCCCTCCACGCGGCCGGCGGCGTCCTCATCTACGGCATACCCGAATTCCGCCTTCCCAAGAAGATCGTCAAGATGGAGATCGAGGCGATGCAGAAACTCGGCGTAGATATCGAATGCAACGTCGTCGTCGGCAAGACGATCTCCATGCAGGAGATCATGGACGAGTACGACGCCTGCTACATCGCCGTCGGCGCAGGCGCGCCGCACTTCCAGGGAGTGCCCGGCACCACGCTCAACGGCGTCTACTCCGCCTCGGAATACCTGACTCGCATCAACCTCATGCACGGCTATGAATTCCCGAAATTCGACACCCCCGCTAAAAAGGCGAATAAAGTCGTCGTCATCGGCGGCGGCAACGTCGCGATGGACGCCGCGCGTTCGGCCAAGCGTTTGGGCGCCGAAGAGGTCACCGTCGTCTACCGCCGTTCGCTCGCCGAACTTCCCGCGCGTATCGAAGAATACCACCACGCCGTGGAAGAGGACATCGTCTTCAACTGGCTCACCAACCCGACAGAATACGTCGACGACGGCAGCGGCCAGCTCAAGGGCGTCAAGTGCATCAAAATGGAGCTCGGCGAGCCCGACGCCTCCGGCAGACGCCGCCCCGTGCCGGTAGAGGGCAGCGAGTTCTTCGTCGAAGCCGACTGCGCCATCGAAGCCATCGGCCAGGGCTCCAATAAAGTGCTGCTCTCCACCTTCCCCGAAATGAAGCTCAACAAATGGGGCTACATCGAAGCCGACGAAAAGACCGGCGCGACCTCCGTCCCCGGCGTCTTCGCGGGCGGAGACATCGTCACCGGCGCCGCCACCGTCATCCTCGCGATGGGCGCGGGCAAAGATCCCGCCGTCGCCATCGACAAATACATCACCGAGAAAAAGGCCGCGAAATAGGCCCTCCCATCTCTGAATAAAAAAATCTCCCCGCCCTCTGTGCTCTGTGACGGCGGAGAGATTTTTTTATATCTTTAAGGAAAGGCTGATCAATTGAAAAGCAGCCGGGATAATAACCAACGTACCTCCCGCTGATTACGGACAGAGAGCCGAAATCTATGATTTCGTGCAAATCGGCTGGTTTGTCTCGTCAGATGTGCCAGACGCTGAACAGGCAGCTTTAAAGCGTCGCGCAAGGCCCATATCGATACGCCTTGCGCGAAGGCCGGGGCCTGGCCGTTGCGCAGATGGCGCATATAATCAGCGGCTTCCTAAATCAACTCTCCTCCCCAGCCTGCGGCAGAAGCTAAGCAGCCAGCACCAAACGAGGGTCGTCGTTTTGTGCTGGTCGTTTATTGGTGAGGGGCCTTTTAGAAATAAAGGATATTCTCGTTATGAGAAAAAGCTGAACCGTGGTCTGTCATCTCATAGCAGATCAAAGGTAATTTGCAGTTTTAGCGCAAATATTTTATGACCGGCGGCTTTCCCTCTCGTCCTCGAAGGGGATTTTGTGCTCTTCGGCGCATTCATAGCAAATCACCACGCTCTCGCCGTTCTCGTCGAGGGCTTCGTGGAAGAGGTCGCAGCATTCCTTGAGCGGTCTCTGACATATCTCGCATCTAAGCATCGCGGTTTCTCCTTTATCTCTTTTTTACCGAATATCCGAAAGTTCCCACCTGGCGGCCGAGGGTGAAATATTTGCCGTGCGCGGTCGTCGCGAGCCCCGCCTTTTCCAGGCGCAGCACGCCCTTGGCGTCGAGCAGTCCTTCGCTGACGTTGACGGCGAGTATCTTCGCGAGGAACATTTCGTGGCTTCCGAGCGGCATGCCTCTCTCAACGCGGCATTCGATGTTGACGGGGCTTTCTTCTATCATCGGCGCGCTCACCTTGCTGGCAGGGATCGCCGTAAGCCCCGGCAGGGCGAATTTATCGACCTCGCGCCCCGATTTCACGCCGCAGAAATCGGCGTTCCAGACGAGCCTGTCGGTGGTAAGGTTGATGACAAATTCTCCCGTCTCTTTTATCAGGCCGTATAAGTAGCGTTCGGGGCGCACCGAGATGTAGGTCATCGGCGGTTCGGAATTTACGATGCCCGTCCAGGCCACCGTGATGATATTTGATTTTTCCAACGTACCGCAGGAGACCATCACCGGCGGCAGGGGATAGAGCATCGTCCCCGCTTTCCATGTAACTTTGCTCAATCGACGCACTTCCTTGCTATATGATATATTTTATCTGGTAATATATTATAGTCTCTTTCCCGCTTTTGGTGATACGATACCAGCGGGAATTTAAGGAGTGTATATAATGGCGACGACGGAGATCCTGCCGAATTTTTACAGGATAAACCTGCCGATACCGCGCGGCGGCTTTGAATCTTTTCTCGACGGCTGGCTTATAGACGACAAAGAACGGGCCCAGACCGTCATGATGGAGACGGGGCCAGCCTCGGCGGTCCCCGAACTCCTGCGGCAGCTTGCGGCGCATGGGAAGGATAAGATCGATTATCTGTTATATACCCACGTCCACCTCGACCATGCCGGCGGCGCGGGGCAGTTCACCGCCGCCCACCCGGAGACGAAAGTCCTGGCTCCGGAAAGGGGCCGCCCCCACCTCATCGACCCCTCCAAACTGATCGCCGGCAGCCGGACGAGCCTTGGCAGCCTCTGCGGCGTATACGGCACTCCCACGCCGCTTCCGGCGGAGAGGCTCCTCACGGACGGCGTCCCAGGCCTCACCGTCATCGATACGCCGGGGCACGCGCCGCACCACAGCTCGTACATCTACGAGCTCGGGGGAAAGAGGATACTCTTCGCGGGAGAGGCCTCCGGCTGCTGGTTCAGGCTTGACGACGGCAGCTATTTCATGCGTCCGGCGACGCCGCATAAATTCTTTTACGACAGGGCGATCGCCTCTTTAGACAAGCTGAGGGCGCTTAAAGGGATAGATATCGTCTGCTTTCCGCACTCAGGATACCTAAAGGATGCGGGGGAGGTCTTTGACACGGCAAAAAAACAGATGGAGCTGTGGCTTGAGATACTCTTGGCGCTTCCCGCGGGGACTGCACCCGCAGAGGCGGTCCGCGCGCTGAAAGAGAACGACCCCGTCCTTGCAAAGCTTGCGCGGATGCCGGAGACGGTGAGAAGAAGGGAAAACTTTTTTCTCACTCAGTCAGCGAAGGGGTATCTCGGCTGGATAGAAATGGTAAATCGGCGTCTATAAAAATCGGCGTTTATACGCACGACTAACTTCATAACCGAGGGCTTGCCAATGCTTGACGCACCTTGGTGCGCCTCCGCTCGCCAAGCCCTCAGTTATTTTGTTATGCACACGTCTAAACGCCGATTTCCTTTGGGTGAAAAACGGGAAATTGAGGTTGATATTCAATTGCAAAAAATAGTCTGTCGCTGTGCAACGATTTTGATTTTAGCCTTTAAAGCCTCTCTCTGAAAAAGACTGATTTGACTCTTTGGACGTTTCAGCGAGGAAGCTCCACGCGAAGCGAGGTGAGGGAGAGGTGACCTTGGTTTTCTGCTTTTTCTTCTTTAAGTTATGAAAACCTTAAAGTCAACGTCAAAACTCCCTCCGAGCCGGCGAAAACCCGTCGCCGGGCGGCCGGAGCGCTTGCCGCCTTTGATTTCTCGCCAGGGGAGTCAGAGCGCGTCGTTAGACGCTGAAGAGCAGCTCTCCGTAGGTCGGATAGGGCCAGTATTTTTCTCCGACGAAACGTTCTATCTCGTCCGCCGCGGAGCGCAGTTCGTCCATTACGGGGAGGACCTTGT
>CAKSWL010000237.1 GCA_934511335.1 uncultured Cloacibacillus sp.
ACATAAGATTGTCAAACATGAGAAAAATATAGCAAGCCCCGTATTTTTATTCAAAAATCCTTTTAAAAATCACGAATTCTCCCCTCCGCTGTAATGACCGCGGGGGCAGCGGTTCTGCCAAAAGCAGTTTTCAAAGACATCTCGCCTCTTTCCTCTGCTTCGCGAGGCAATCATAGCCGCAGGCGTAAGCGCGGCATAATTATCAGCAAAGAAAAACGCCTGGCCTTTATAAGACGCGGGGCAAGGACAGGCACAAAATCCCCAGGAAATAAGTATTTACCCGTAAGATTTAATTAAGTCAAAAATTTTTATGGATAACTCAGAAAATCAAAGATAACGCAAAATTACAGAGCAAAATAAAAAATATTTATCTATAATCATATTTGAGAAAAACGCCGGCAGTCATTACAATTTCAGGCGTAAAAAAAATTAGCACTCAATCAAAGTGAGTGCTAACACAAAAAACAACTCGCTTTAAAAAACAACAGGAGGGATCTCTTAATGAAACTTAAGCCACTTGGAGACAGAATCGTAGTAAAGGCGGCGCCGAACGAAGAGAAGACGAAGGGCGGCCTTGTGCTTCCGGATACAGTAAAAGAAAAGCCCGTCGAGGGCGTCGTCGTAGCGGTAGGCGCGGGCAAAGTCCTTGACAACGGTCAGCGTCAGCCGATGGAGGTTAAAGTCGGCGACAAGGTCATCTACAGCAAATATTCCGGCACCGAAGTCAAGGTCGACGACGAGAATTACCTCATCATCGGTGAGAGAGACGTTCTCGCGGTAATAGAGAAGTAATCAGAGACAGATAGATAAAGGGGAGGAACAACACCATGGCAAAGACACTGCTTTTCAGAGAAGACGCGCGCCGCTCGATGGAGCGCGGGATCAATAAAGTCGCGGATACAGTAGGCATCACCCTGGGACCGAAAGGACGCAACGTCGTCCTTGAGAAGAAATTCGGCTCGCCGACCATCACCAACGACGGCGTGACGATCGCTAAGGAGATCGAACTCGAAGATCCGTTCGAAAATATGGGCGCTCAGCTCATCAAAGAAGTAGCCTCCAAGACTAACGACGTCGCCGGCGACGGGACCACCACAGCCACAGTGCTCGCCCGCGCGATGATCCGCGAAGGCATCAAAAATGTCGCGGCCGGCGCAAACGGCATGCAGCTCCGCAAGGGCATAGAAGACGCCACAGCGGTAGTCGTCGACGAGCTCAAGAAGCAGGCCTCGCCCGTCAAGGGACACAAAAAGACCGCGCAGGTAGCGGCCATCTCCGCCAACGACATGAAGGTCGGCGAGCTTATCGCCGAAGCGATGGAAAGGGTCGGCGAAGAGGGCGTCATCACCGTTGAAGACAGCAAGAGCCTCGGCACCACGCTCGAGACCGTCGAAGGGCTCCAGTTCGACAAAGGCTATCTCAGCCCCTACATGATCACTAACCCCGACCGTATGGAAGCCGTGCTCGACGACGCCAACATCCTCATCGTCGACGGCAAAATTTCCAACGTGAAGGACATGCTCCCCGTCCTTGAAAAGAGCGTACAGCTCGCGAAGCCGCTTCTCATCATCGCCGAAGACGTAGAGGGCGAAGCTCTGGCGACGCTCGTCGTCAACAAGCTCCGCGGCATCCTCCAGGTCGTCGCCGTCAAGGCCCCCGGATTCGGCGACCGCAGAAAGGCGATGCTTCAGGATATCGCGACCGTGACCGGCGCGACCGTCATCAGCGAAGAGGTCGGACGCAAGCTTGACAGCGCCGATGTTGCGGACTTGGGACACGCGAAGAAGATAAAGGTCACCAAGGAAGATACGACGATCGTTGAAGGCGCCGGCGACCCTGCGGCCATCAAAGACCGCGCCGCACAGATCAAGAAGGAACTCGCCGACTCGACCTCCGAGTACGACAAAGAGAAGCTTCAGGAGCGCTTAGCGAAACTCGTGGGCGGCGTAGCGGTCATTCAGGTCGGAGCTGCGACCGAGACCGAGCAGAAGGAACTCAAGCTCCGCATAGAGGACGCGCTCAACTCGACGCGCGCCGCGGTTGAAGAGGGTATCGTCCCCGGCGGCGGCGTAGCGCTCGTCGGCTGCACAAAGGCCCTTGACAAGGAGATAGCCCAACTTGAAGGCGACATCAAGACCGGCGCGCAAATCGTGCGCAAGGCTCTCACCGAACCGCTCTACCTCATCGCTCACAACAGCGGTATGCAGGGCGACGTCATCATCGAGAAGGTCAAGTCACTCCAAGATGGACAGGGCCTCGACGCGACGACCGGCGAATATGTCGACATGATCGAAGCCGGCATCATCGACCCTGTAAAGGTCACCCGCTCGGCTCTCCAGAACGCCTCCTCCATCGCGGCGATGATCCTCACCACGGACGCCGTCATTGCCGATAAGCCCGAAAAGAAAGACACCTTAGGCGATATGGCCGGCGGTATGGGCGGCATGGGTGGTATGGGCGGCATGGACTACTAAGTTCCGAAGAACCTGCCCATAACCGCAAAATAGACTTAAAAGAGCCGGAGACGCCAGTCTCCGGCTCTTTTGCGGATATGCGGAAAATCGGCGGCCGCGGCGGCGCGGCCGTCGGATATTGCCGCCTCCCCTTTATTGTGCTAATATTCACCTGTGGCTGAAAGTTAAATAAAATCGTTCTGAGTTGACGATGATTCGTTCGGAGTCGGAAGGCGCAGCATAAAAAAATAGAGGTTCCCTCAGCGGCCTCCATTCTCTCCTTCTGTCCGGCGGATGGAAGGATTTTTTATATTGCAGGGGGAGGAAAATGATAAAGATCGCAATTTACGGTAAGGGCGGTATCGGAAAATCGACGACGGCCTCTAATATCGCGGCGGCCCTGGCACAGTCGGGGATGCGCGTGATGCAGATCGGCTGCGACCCAAAGGCCGATTCCACGGTAAACCTTCGCGGCGGCAAAGCGTCGCCTACGATACTCGAGCTGATAAGAAAGAAAGGCGAAGAACTCACGTTGGCAGAGATGGTGGCTCCCGGCTTCGCGGGGGTGCTCTGCGCGGAGGCGGGCGGCCCCGCGCCGGGGCTCGGCTGCGCCGGACGCGGCATCATCGCTGCGATGGAAAAGCTGAAGGAGAAAAAAGCCTTTGAGATATACAGGCCCGACGCGGTGATCTACGACGTGCTCGGCGACGTGGTCTGCGGCGGTTTTGCAATGCCGATCCGCGAGGGATACGCGAAAAAGGTCTTCGTCGTCACCTCCGGCGAGAACATGGCGATCCACGCGGCGGCGAATATCGCGGAGGCGGTGGCGAACTTCCGCTCACGCGGCTACGCGACGCTTGGCGGCGTCATTCTCAACCGCCGCAATGTGCCGCGCGAAGAGGAAAAGGTGGCGGAACTCGCAGACGACATCAATTCGCGCGTCCTCGGCGCGCTGAATTTCAGCCCCTTCGTCCAGCAGGCGGAGGAGCGCCGACAGACTGTATTGGAGGCCTTTCCCGAAAGCCCGATGGCGGAAGAATACCGCGAACTTGCGCGGCGCGTACTCGCCGCCTGCGGGGAATAACGGCGATGATCGACCTTCATAACCCCGATTGGAGCGGAGCCTGCGTAAAGATCAAGGACGCCGCCTCGCTCACGCCGTATGAGTACGGCGTCGAATATGGTTCGCCAGCGCGCGGCCTCTGGAACATCGTTCATACGGGGATGTTGCTGCCCGAGAGCCACCAGATTTTCGTCTGCGCGCAGGGCTGCCTGCGCGGCGTGGTGCTGACGGCG
>CAKSWL010000238.1 GCA_934511335.1 uncultured Cloacibacillus sp.
CTGCGCCTGCTCGACAAGACGCGCGGCCTGCTCACTCTGGAGGATCTCGGCATGAAGGCCCACGAACGGGAGCGGATCGAAAGCCTCATCCGCCGTCCCAACGGCATGATACTCTTCACCGGCCCCACCGGCTCCGGCAAAAGCACGAGCCTTTACGCGATCCTTCAGGCCCTCGCGCGTCCGCAGGTGAACATCATCACCGTAGAAGACCCGATCGAATACGACCTGCCCGGCGTGGGGCAGGTGCAGGTGAACGAAAAGGCGGGGCTCACCTTCGCAAATACCCTGCGCTCGATACTGCGGCAGGACCCGGACATCATCATGATCGGGGAAATGCGCGACTTCGACACCGCGCACATCGGCATCCAGGCTTCGCTGACGGGGCACCTGGTCTTCTCGACGCTGCACACGAACGACTCCATCAGCGCCGTAACCCGCCTTTCGGACATGGGAGTCGAGCCCTACCTCATCTCCGGCTCGCTGCTCGGCGTCGTCGCCCAACGGCTCGTACGCCGGGTCTGCCCGCACTGTAAAAAAGAGATCCCCACCTCCGGCGTCGTCCTCAAAAACGGCATCGAAAGAGCCTGGCGCGGCGCCGGCTGCGAACACTGCAGCGGCACTGGCTACCGCGGCCGCTTCGGCCTCTACGAACAGTTCGACGTCACGCCGGAAATACAGGACGCCATCGCCAGAGGCGCGCCGCTGCACGAACTCAAGAGCCTCGCGCGCGGCGGAGGCTTCGCCACTCTGCTGGAGCTTGGCTTGCAGGCCGTCCGCGAGGGAGAGACGACGCCGGAAGAGATGCTCCGCGTCGTCGGCGAGGTGTAGCAGATGCCGCTCTTTAAGGCGGAGGTCTACACTCTCGCGGGTGAAAAAAAACAGATCCGCAAAGAGGCGGCGAGCGAAAACGACCTGCTGCGCGAACTGGGAGAAAAAAAATATGTGATCATCAGCGTGCGGGAGGAAAAACCGCGCACCTGGTCCTTTGCCGGAAAGTCGCGGCGTAAAAACCTTACGCTCGAAGAGCAGCACCTTTTCTGCACCACCCTCTCCTCCTTCATGCGCAGCGGCCTATCGATGACCGAGGTCCTGCGCCTGCTGCAAAAACAGACGCGCGACAAGAACCTCAGGCCGATATACACCCAACTGAGAGAATCGGTGGAGGGTGGACGCTCGTTGGCCGGTTCGATGGCGGCGCAGGGCGTCTTTCGCCCGAGCCTCATCGGCATGGTGGAATCAGGGGAAAAATCCGCCTCGCTCGCTGACATCCTGGAAAAGGCGGGAGAACTCATCCAGAACGAAATCTCGCTGCGCCGCAAAATTCAGTCGTCACTGACCTATCCGGTGCTGATGCTCATCGTCGGGCTCGGGGTCGTCGTTTTTCTCCTGAGCTTCGTCGTGCCGCGCCTTACGGCGCTCGTGGTGGAGTCGGGCGCCGAACTGCCGTTTATAACAAAGATGCTCATCTTCGTCTCCGACGCTGTGCGCGCAGGTTTCCTGCCCTTCCTTGCCGCCGTGGCCCTGATCGTCTTTTGGATGCGCCGCAACAATAAAAAAATCACCCTGCACATGTTCCGCGACATCCGCGACAACCTTACCTTTGCGCTGATCTTCAGCCAGACCGGTACGCTGCTGCGCGCCGGCATCCCGCTCGTGCAGGCGCTGAAATTGACGGAGCCGCTGGACCCCGTCAAAGGACGCCTTTCGACTGTCGCCGAACACATCCGCCAGGGCTACCGCTTTTCTCAGGCGCTCGAAAAAGAGGGGTCATTCCCCGAAGAGATAGTAACGATAATCCGTGTCGGCGAAAGCGGCGGCAGTCTGCCGGACGCCGCCGTGCGCCTTGGCTCTAGCTGCTGGGAATACGCCCAGTCCTCAATGCAGAAATGGGCCACCCTAGCCGAACCGATGATCATCCTGGTGATGGGCGTGCTGGTAGGCTTCGTAGTCGTTGCGGTGCTGCTGCCGATATTCGACCTGTCGAGCCTGGCGGGGAGGTAAGATAATAGTATCGAAAACCGCCTATTGGAATCAATGATTAACTTGCCAAAATGACGCTGAGGGCGGCAAAATACCGTAGGTGCTGCTTTTTATTGTTGATGACGGGAAAGAGGGTTTTTTACCTTCCTAGTTTGTCTGGCAGTTGGTATAATTACTTTTGTTGCTGAATATCAAAAGCAAGACTGAAAATATAAGGTGAGTGACGGCATGTTAAATCTTTACATTCCATATACCAGCTACAATGTGCTTCTGTCGATGGCGGTGGCGGCATTGTATCCAGACGACGACAATTTCATGCTGCTTGTCGGATGGACTCATAACTTAAAAGAAACAGCCGACGTCCTATCCAAGGTATTTTTTAAAAATAACATGCGGTACGCCGCTCTTAAAAAGGCGAACATCGAGGATTCTAATATAAGAAATTTTTTCCTCAAAAAACGAAATTTAAAGGTATTAGAAGAGGAAATCAAAAAGCTGCCCTCTGTTGACAGGGTATTTTATATTCAAGAATGGAATGTCTATACTACCTATGCAGTCCATTTGGCACAGAGGATGAACCCGCAAGTAAGTTTCAATTTCCTTGATGACGGGATATATACATATGTTGAAACTGACAAGAAACACAAAAACTGTCTTGAGAAAGCTGCGGACAGGCTTGTGTATGGTGCATGGCATGTCAACTCCAGCGTCCCGGGGGCGTTACGCAAGGATTGTTCGGTATATGCCTTGTTTCCTGAACTACTGCCTGGAATATATGAAAATAAAAGGCAGGCTCGCATCGATATGAGGCCGCTCTTGGAGCAGATAAATGACGGCGTTTTAGCTGAGGAGACGCACACTTGCGGGGAGTATGGCGTTGACACGATTATCGCGACGGATTTTAACGCCAGCTACGCCAGCGATGAATACAGGGATATTATCTCCTCCATCATAAGCGATTGCTGCGACCATGACTTAAAGCCGGTCATCAAACGCCATCCGGCAGATGACGGCGCGGTCAAATTCGATCCTGCCGGGTACAGTACGAAAGAGCTGTTGTCATATATCCCAATCGAACTTTATTATCTGCGTTTTCGCAAATCATTGAAGAAGATAGTCGGCGGCCTCAGCACGGCGCTGCTTACGGCGCGTACGATGCTGCCGGAGGCCGAAATTGAATCGATAGTTTCTCGAAAATATATAAAGTGCGACGAAAACGCTGATAAGATACTGGAGCTTTTTTCGCGGGTCGGCGTGAAGATAACGATGATCGAGTAATATCGGCTGTTTGCTGCAATAAACGATAAAAGCAGCCGCGGATGAGTTTTTTAAATATAGAAGGTGGGCGTCTTGATGCTGTCAAATATTGGAGATATGCTGATACGTATGTACAAAGACGAGGAGCAGAGGTTCCGCATGGCTCAGATGCTCTTCATAGCCTCAGTTTCATTTGGGTGGTTCATCGCCGATGGATATAGACGCGGGCTATTCCTGCTTGCCATATTGCTGTTGGATAAATCACAGCGAAAAATTGATGTGATGTGTTATTGGAAAGGATTTACAAACTTTGCGGGGCTTTTGCTTATAACATTGTTTTTATGGGTAACCCTGATGCCGCTGTTTTCTGGGATGGAGCCTTTACTCGACAGGATAGCG
>CAKSWL010000239.1 GCA_934511335.1 uncultured Cloacibacillus sp.
GGATAACTGCCCATACGGATGTCTACCCGCGCCCGCTCGCGGGGGCGAAGGTCGAGGTCAGCCTAGGCTTCCTCTGCCGGCGGCTTGGAAAAACTCTCTCGCCCGGCGAGGTGGTCGGGATCCTGTCGCCGCTCGGCTTTAAGACGGCGGTCGACGGCGACCGGCTCCTCGTGGAGGCGCCCTCGTGGCGCTCGACGGGAGATATCTCGCTGCCCGACGATATTCTTGAGGAGGTCGCCCGTCTCATGGGCTACGAGAATTTTGCGTTCTCGCCGCCGACGGTGCTTCTCGACAGGGCGATCAACCAGAAGGGGCCCGACTTGGAGCGCGCGATCCGCGAGTATCTCGCCTTCCGCTGCAATATGCAGGAGATCTTTACCTATCCGTGGATAGAGGACGAATTCGTCAGCGCCGCGGGGACGGATACGCAGGAGATGCTCGAGCTGTCGACGCCGCCCGCGCCCGACGAGGCGAAGCTGCGTTCCACGCTCGTCCCCGGCCTGCTGAAGGCGGTGGCGGCCAACATCCGTTATTTCACGGACTTCCGTCTCTTTGAGATGACGCAGGTCTTCTTTGACCGGAATTACCGCAGCGTTTCAAGCTCCGATGAGCTGCTTCCAGAAATGGCCCGCCATCTGAGCGGCGCCTTTGTCGGCGGCGACGCCAGACAGCTCTTCCGCGAAGCGAAAGGCGTGCTTGAATATATGCACCGCGCCGTGCAGATGGAGCCGCTTGGCTTTGTCCAGCAGAAAAAGCCGGCTTGGGCCGATGAGAAACTCTGGGTCAACGTTACCAGAGGAGAGGAGACGATCGGCTCGCTGGCGCTGGTTTCTCCGAAGTGCATCAAGGCCGTCGGCATCAAACGCAGCCTGGCGGTGATCTTTGAGATCGACGTGGAAAAGCTCGTGCCGCTGCCCTCGCGCCAGAACGAGTTTACCCATCTGCCGGAGTACCCGCTCGCGGACTTCGACCTTTCGATCGTCTTCGACGAGAATGTCGCCTGGGCGGAGATCGAGTCTATCGCGAGAAAGGCGGAGCTCGTCAGGGACGTGAAGTTCATCGACGAATATCGCGGCGCGCAGGTCGGCGCGGGGCGCAAGTCCGTCTCCTTCCGGATTTGGGTCGGCTCGGATAAGGGGACTCTCACCTCCGAGCAGATAGAGAACGTTTCAAAGCAGGTAGTTAAAAAGATCGGCAAAAAATTCGGCGGCGACGTCCGCGGCGCTCAATAGTCTGGTAGACTGGAGGAAAGATGAGGCTCCCCTCTTGGGCGATCATCGGGAATGAAAGAATTTTGGAGGTGTTTGGCAAATGATGGAACAGTTTGAAAGAGTTAACGAGGCGCTTGACCGTTTGGAGAAAATGCTTGACGGCATGAAGTCGGAGAACGAGGCTTTAAGCCGTGAAATCGCCGAGCTTAAAGGCATCATAGAAGACCGGGATCTTGAGATCATGCAGCTCCAGGAAGACGCAGAGAAACAGGCGGCGGCGAGCAGGGCCGAAAAGGAAGAGCTCGGCAGCTGCCTTGAAGGACTTCTCGGGCGCATGTGCAAGATGACGGCGCAGGAGCAGGCGGCCGCGGACGGCGAGCGCCAGTAAAACGGCGGGAAATATAAAACAATGGACGAAACGCGCGATATAAAATCTTTGGGTGACGGAAAATACTCATTCTGGGTTGGCCGTCAAAGATACACGCTGACCACAAAGCTAGACGCGGCGCGTTTTTTTCGCATTGTTGAGAGCGCCAGGGAGCAGGTGGAGGCCTGCCCGGCGAACCTGAGCCAGGACGAACGGCTGTTTCTCGCTCTGATGGCGCTCTCCCACCGGGTGGAGGAGCTGAACAGCCGGATCTATGAGATATCGGCGAAATTTGGCAAACAGGAAAGTGATCCTGAGTGAGCCTTAGCGGCTGGAATTACTGGGACATATTTTTTATCATCCTCGGATGTTATTTCATCATCAGGGGCTCCTTTCGCGGTTTTGTTGGAGAGGTGATGACGCTGGCGGGGTTTTTAGCCTCGTTTTATCTCTCCTTCCATTACTCGAGATGCATCGGCCGCCTGCTCGCGGTCACCATGGGACTCAACGACTATATCGCGCAGGCCGCGGCGGCGGTGCTGATTTGGCTTTTGGTGACGTTTGCCGCGGCGGTGCTGCGTATGATAATGAAAAGCCTCATCGGGGCCGCGAGACTCGGCGGGGTCGACATGCTCCTGGGGCTCTTCTCCGGCGTGCTGAAGAGCGTGATCGTGGTTTACGTGGTGATAACGGGGGGGCTGCTGCTTTCGCCGGTCGTAAGCCCGACCTGGATGTCGCACAGCGACATCCTGCGTTACGCGGGAAGGAGCTGGCCCCAGTTCCGCGCGATGTTCATCGACCTTGACCTGCTGCCGGAGGGGACCACGCTGCCGGAGGGCACGCTGGAAGAGATACTGCGTCCTTACAGAAGGGGAGGCGGAGGCCCCGACGGATACGACCCGACCCCCGGCCGGACTTAGCGCCGCTGATGATAAAGAGGAAGCGGCAAAACCGCCCTATCGCCGGCCTAGATATTTACCATCTATATAAAAAACAAACGGGGACAAAATGTTTATAGAAAAAGCCGCCTATGGCAGTCTCGAAATTTCAAAGATAATAGAGCTGATCTCACGGCGCTGCCGCAGTGAGATAGGGGCGCTCGTCGCCCGCAACATCGCTCCGGCCCTCGATATGGCGGAGCTTACGCGCCGCCAGGCGCTTTACCTCGACATAGAAAGATACCGCGGTTATAAGGGTGAACTGCCGTGGATAAACGATATAGTTTCCGTCGCCTTCATGCTTGAAATAGCGGCGGACAACGGGCTGCTCTCCGGCGAGGAGCTGGTCAAGGTACGCCTGCTGCTTGTGCTCTCGGGACGGATGAAGGAGGCCCTTTCCGCCGCCCGCGAGGAGTATCCCAACTTCGGCATATTGCTGCGCGACATGCGCGACTTTGCGGAGGAGGCGCAGATGCTTTCCGTCATCGACGACGACGGGCATCTCTATGATTACGCCTCGGAGAAGCTTTCGTCGCTGCGCCAGCAGATGCGCGGCCTCAAAGAGACCGTGCGCCGCCGCGGACACGCGCTGCTCAGCGACCCGGCGATCGCGGGAATGCTCCAGGAGCGTGTCCTCACGCTGCGAAACGGCCGTCATGCCTTCTTAGTCAGGCAGGACGCCCTTTCTCAATTTCCAGGCTCGGTGATAGACCGCTCCGGCTCCGGCAGCAGCGTCTATATGGAGCCGCGCTCGCTGATGTCGCTCAACAACGAATACAGCAAGCTCTACGGCGAGGAGATGCTTGAGGAGACACGCATCTTCCGTGAATTTACGGCGCGGCTGATAGCCCGCAAAAAGGGGATCATCGATACGGAAAACGTCCTCGGGACGGTCGATCTTTTCTATGCGCTCTCCGAGATGACCCGCATATATAAATGGCGCGTGCCCGGTCTTTGTCCGCGTACGCAGTTTTCCTTCGTCCGCGCCCGCCATCCGCTGCTCGGCGAAAGATCTGTGCCGATCGAAATAAAATGCGGCGGGGATTTTCGCATCCTCGTCATCACGGGGCCCAACACGGGCGGCAAGACGGTCGCGCTCAAGACCGCGG
>CAKSWL010000240.1 GCA_934511335.1 uncultured Cloacibacillus sp.
GTGCCTCCATCGTGGAGAAGTCCTTCATGAAAACGCAGAATTCGTCGCCGCCGAGCCTGCCTATGATATCGTCCTTAAAGACTACAGTGGTGCATGCGGCCGCCGGCTCTGCTTTTTAGGGTTCCTGCGCGTTTTTAAGAGGGCTGTGCGGTCTATCACGAAAGCTCCCCGAAAAGAGCAGAGCGCTGGGTTTCTTGCCGCCGTGGAGCGATACGCCGGGCGGCTTACGGGAGAAGAGGCTAAAGAGGCTCAGCCGTTCTGCGCCTGATCATTCGATCAGCAGCAGGATCAGGTCGTTGACGTTCGTGCCGGTGGGGCCGGTGACGATCAGCGCGCCGGCCGCCGCAAGGGCGCGGTTTGAATCGTTGTTGCCCAGCAACGCTTCGGGTGCGGCGCCGCTTTTTGATATGAGGTCCCACGTAGTACCGTCGACCATCCCGCCGGCGGCGTCTGTGGGGCCGTCCGTACCGTCGGAGCCGCAGGAGACGAATACCGCTGCTTCGCTGCAGGCCAGATATTTTGCCATAATCAGCGCGAGCTCTTGATTGCGTCCGCCAAGGCCGTCGCCTTTGAGTCGCACGGTGGGTTCTCCGCCGTATATGAGGGCGCAGGGGCGGCGGTGGGGAGAGTCGCCGGAAAGGACGCGTGTTGCCGCGCAGTATATCTTCTCCGCGAGCTCTTCTACGTCGCCGTCGACGGCGTCGTCCACGATGTAGGCGGCATATCCCAGATCTTCCGCGCGCCGCGCCGCAGCCTCGCAGAGGATGCGCACGTTGGCCGCCATGACCGTCGTGACGTTGGGAGTATCGACGGGGCGCTGTTGTTCAATGATTTCCGCCGCGATGCCAAGCGAGTATTTTTCGTTTATACGGCGCACGTCTTCCGCGCGCGCGGGGTTGGGCGCGGCGGGCCCCGAGGCGATCGCTCCTAGGTCGTCGCCGATGACGTCGGAGAGGACGATCTGATAGACCCGCGCCGGCGCGCAGTGCGCTGCAAAGCGTCCGCCTTTGACGGCGGAGAAGAGTTTGCGTATCGTGTTTATCTCCTGAATGCTGGCGCCGCAGGCGAGCAGCCTGCCGTTCAGTTCACGCAGGCAGTCGAGCGTCACGCCCGGCAGCAGCGATTCGAAGAGCGCCGAGCCGCCGCCGGAAACGAGAAAGAGCACCGCGCTTCCCGCGGGCTTCTCCTCTGTCAGTTTCAGCGCCGCCGCCGCCGCGGCGAGGCCGTTTTCGTCAGGCAGCGGGTGCCCCGCCTCGTAGATCGATAGGTTGGCCAGGGGTCCCCCGGAGTGTCCGTACTTTGTGATGACGCAGCCGCCGGCGATCTGCCCGCCAAGCTCGCCGCAGGCCGCCTTCGCCATCCGCCAGGCCGCCTTGCCGATGGAGACGAGGAGGAGCTTTTCGGAGGGCGACAGTTCACGGAGCCCCCGGCGCACCGCCTCTTCGGGCATCGCCGCCTCCAACGCGGCGGTATATATCTTTTCAGCGTCCCTCTTCAGCCTTGAATTTATGATGTTGATCAACTCCGTTCATATTGATTGAGTCATATAATAACGGCAGGATACTATAAAAGAGGAATTTTTCAGCGTTGGGCGCGGGACTGCATCCGGCCTTCTTCACGCTCTTTGAGGCCGCCAGGCTGCCGGAGCACAAAAAGCGTCCGCGCGAACTGGAGGCTCGGGCGGACGCCGGTGTGAAGGCCGTTTTTAAGGCTGTCTTACCGGTTCGTAATCTATCTGCGACTCCTCGTCCGTGGCCTCGAGCTTGAAGATGACGGGGCGCAGCCCGTCGTTACAGCTGCAGATCGCCACGCCGGGTTTTCTGATCCAGTCGCCGTAGTAGAAGAGCCCATCTCCCGCGCCGTGGGCGAGCGCGAAGGCGTACTGGTAGACCGCCTTCCAGGCTTCGTCGCAGAAGCCCGCCGGCTTCGCGTAGTCGGCGTAAAATATCTGCCCCTCTCTGAGCATCGGGCAGGCGGCGAGTCCCTCCGCGCCGTATTCGCGCGCTAGCTCTTCGTCAAAGGTGGTCTTTAGCACTGTGATTTTGACTTTTTTCATCCTCTTTACCCCTCCAGCATTAGAGATAGGCGAGCAGCATCTCGCGCAGGGTCTTGCAGGCAAGCGCCGTCGAGGCCCCGGAATGGTCGTAGTGCGGCGCGAGTTCGCAGATGTCGAAAGCTTTGACGTCAAGGCCGCGCAGGGCCAGCAACGCCGCAAGCAGCTCCGTAAAGCGCAGGCCTCCGGCCTCCGGGGTCCCAGTGCCGGGGAACTCCGCGGGGTCGATCACGTCAAGGTCGAGCGTCACGTAGACGGGTGTGCCGCCGATCTCCTGTGCCGCGCCGCCTGCGGTGTCGGCGCGAAATTTTTCCATGTTTGTGCGCCCCGCCGACCAGCGCATCTCCTCACGGCTGCCGGAGCGGATGCCGAACTGGAATATCCTCCCATCGCCTAAGATGTCGTGACAGCGGCGGATCACCGAGGCGTGTGAAAGAGTCTCTCCCAGGTAGTCGGCGCGCAGGTCGGCGTGGGCGTCGAAGTGGACGAGGCGCAGGCCGGGGTATTTTTTCGCCGCCGCCCGCACGGCGCCGAGCGTCACAAGATGTTCGCCGCCGAGCAGGACGGGAATTTTGCCGTCCTGCAATATTTCCGCCGCCGCGCCTTCAATGGCCGCAAGCGCGCCCGCGGCGCTGCCGAAGGGCAGGTCTAGGTCTCCCGCGTCGAAAACGCCGATATCTTCGAGGTCCCTGTCCTGATAGGGGCTGTATGTTTCGATCCCGAAGGACTCGGAGCGCATGGCTGCGGGGCCGAAGCGCGTGCCGGGGCGGAAGGAGGTCGTCGAGTCGAAGGGGGCGCCAAAGATAACGGCCCGCGCCTCCGCGTAGGAGGCGCCGCAGCCGATGAATCCCTGTATATTGCTCTGCATCTAATTTTTCAGCTCGAGGGCCTGTTTTACATAGTTCGGCAGCATGAAGGCGCCGACGTGGAGGTCGGTGTTGTAGTATTTCGTCTCCAGGCCGAGGGCGTTCCAGGCGGCGGCGTCAAGATCTTTAATGGGGTCGAACTTTTTCGAGGCGAAGCCGAAAAGCCAGTGTCCCGAGGGGTAGGTGGGGATGTGGGCCTGATAGACGCGGCAGACGGGGAAGAGCTCTTCGATGCGCTGGTGCGCGCGCTTCATCGAAGCGCGGTAGGAATCGTAATAGGGGTTCTCGTGCTGGTTGACGAGGATCCCGTCGTCGGAGAGCGCCTTGCAGCAGTTGCCGTAAAATTCCTTGGTGAAGAGTCCCTCGCCGGGGCCGAAGGGGTCAGTCGAATCGACGATGATGAGGTCATATTTTTCCTGAACGGTGCGCACAAATTTTAGACCGTCTTCAAAGCAGAGCGTTACACGTGAGTCGCCGAGTTTGTGCGAGGTAAAGGGCAGCAGTTCGCGGCAGACCTTCACGACCATTTCGTCGATGTCCACCATGTCGATTTTCTCAATGCTTTTGTAGCGCGTGAGCTCGCGCACCGTGCCGCCGTCGCCGCCGCCGATGACGAGCACGCGCTTGATCTGCGGGTTTGTGGCCATCGGCACGTGGACGATCATGTCGTGGTAGATGAATTCGTCCTTCTCGGTGAGCAT
>CAKSWL010000241.1 GCA_934511335.1 uncultured Cloacibacillus sp.
ACGTAGATGTTGCCGTAGGTCATGAGCATCGCGCCAAGGTCTTTTTTCGCGACTTTTTTGCCGCTGATGCAGAACTGCGCGACGGCGCCGATCGGCGTTGATTTTGAGGACTGGCCGCCGGTGTTGGAGTACACTTCGGTGTCGACGATGAGCGCGTTGACATTTTCTCCCATCGCAAGCACGTGGTCAAGGCCGCCGAAGCCGATATCGTAGGCCCAGCCGTCGCCGCCGTACATCCAGAAGGTCTTTTTCGAGAGATGGTCTCTGTTCTCTATCATTTCACGCGCCGCCTCGCGGCCTTCGCCTTCGAGCCGCGCCGCCTCTAGTTCGGCGGCGAGCTTTTCACCGGTTTTTGCCGAGCCGTTGAAATCGTCGAAGGCCGCGAGCCATTCCTCAAGGGCCGCCGCAAGCGACGCGGGGGGAGCCGTCGCGAGCAGCTTTTCTGCGCGCAGTTTCTGCGCTTCTCGCTGCTGTTTGACGGAGAGGAACATTCCGAGGCTGAATTCGGCGTTGTTTTCAAATAGCGAGTTGGACCAGGCGGGGCCTTTGCCGGCCTTGTTCTTCGTGTAGGGGATGCCGGGCATCGCGCCGCCCCAAGCCTGCGAGCAGCCGGTGGCGTTCGCCCAGTAGACGCGGTCGCCGAAGAGCTGCGTCATCAGTTTCGCGTAGGGGGTCTCGCCGCAGCCCGCGCAGGCGGCGGAGAATTCCAAAAGCGGCTGGCGGAATTGGCTGCCTTTGACCGTCCAGGGGTCGAAGCTGCCCTCTTTGTCGGAGAGGGAGAGGCCATATTCCCACTGTTCGGGGAACGATTTTGATTTTTCGATGGGCACCATCGTCAGCGCCTTCTCCTTAGGCGGACATACGGAGGCGCAGCTGCCGCAGCCGGTGCAGTCGTCGCGGCTCACCTGCATGGAGAAGTACATGTTTTTCATGCCGACGGCCGGCATCGTGAGGAAACCCGCGGGCGCGGCGTTTCTTTCTTCCTCGGTCAGCAGGTAGGGGCGAATGACGGCGTGAGGGCAGACGTAGGAACAGCGGTTGCACTGGATGCAGCGCGCGGGGTCCCACGCGGGGACGCTGGTTGCGATGGCGCGTTTTTCAAAGGCGGTGAGGCCGAGTTCGACGGTGCCGTCCTCGTAGCCTTTGAAGGCGCTGACGGGGAGGCTGTCGCCCTGCTGACGGTTTATCGGCGCAAGCAGCTTTTCCACGATCGCCGGCGCTCCCGCACGGCGCGGCTTCGGCTCGTCCCGCGCCTCAAGCCATGAGTCAGGGATCTCGACTTTCACGAGCATCGCGCCGCCGTCGGCGATGGCGGCGATGTTACGCCTCACGACCTCATCGCCCTTCGCGAAGAAGGTCTTGCGCACCGCGTCCTCCATGTATTTTTTCGCCTCTTCGATCGGGATGAGTTCGACGAGGTGGAAGAATGCCGACTGGAGGGGGATGTTGACGTGGCTGCCAAGGCCATGTTTTTCGGCGATTTTTGTCGCGTTGATGATATAGAATTTCGCCTTTTTCCGCGCGAGCTTACGGCGGATGTCGGCGGGAATCCGGCTCTCGAGCTCCTCCGGCTCCCAGGGGCAGTTGAGCAGCAGGGTGCCGCCCTCTTTGAGTTCGCTGACGATGTCGTAATTCTGAATATAGGTCTGGTTGTGTGCCGCGACGAAGTCGGCTCGTTTTACGAAGTATGAGGAACGTATGGGCGCGTCGGAGAAGCGCAGATGTGAGATAGTGACGCCGAAGGATTTTTTCGCGTCGTATTCAAAGTAGGCCTGCCCATATTTTTCGGTGTAGCTGTTGATGATGTCGATAGTGTTTTTGTTGGCGCCGACGGTGCCGTCGCCGCCAAGCCCCCAGAATTTGAAGGACATCTGGCGCGCGCCGTCGGGATAGACCGTCTCTTTGAGCGGCAGCGAGAGGTGGGTGACGTCGTCGGTGATGCCGATGGTGAAATCGTTTTTCGGCGTGGCTTCCGCGAGGTTGTCAAAGACGGCGATGATCTGCGTCGGGTCGGTATCTTTGGAGGAGAGCCCGTAGCGCCCGCCCGTTATCGTCACGCCGCGCCCCGCGCCGGTGAAGGCGGTGCATATATCCTGATATAACGGCCCGCCGTTGGCGCCCATCTCTTTGCAGCGGTCGAGGGCGGCGATTTTTTTCACCGTGGCGGGGAGCACCGCAAAGAGGTGTTTGAGCGAGAAGGGGCGGAAGAGGTGGACCTGGACGAAGCCGGTCTTTCTCCCGCGCGCGTTGAGGTAGTCGACGGCCTCCTCCACGGTGCCGCTGACGGAGCCCATTGCGACGATCACCTCTTCCGCATCCGGCGCGCCGTAGTAGTTGAAGAGGTGGTATTCGCGGCCCGTTGCGGCGCTGACCTTCGCCATGTAATCCTCAACGATGCCGGGCAGCGCGTCGTAGAAGCCGTTGTTGGCCTCGCGCACCTGGAAGTAGATGTCGGGGTTCTGCACGGTGCTGCGCATCATCGGCCGTTCAGGGTTCAGCGAGGCGGCGCGGAATTCGGCTAAGGCCTCCCGGTCAAGCAGCGATTCAAGCGTCTCGTAGGGCATCTCTTCCACCTTGTCGATCTCGTGGGAGGTGCGGAAGCCGTCAAAGAAGTGCATGAAGGGAATGCGGGACTTGATCGCCGCAAGGTGCGCGACGCCCGCCAAGTCCATAATCTCCTGCACGCCGCCGGTGGCGAGCATCGCGAGGCCGCACTGGCGGCAGTTCATCACGTCGGAGTGGTCGCCGAAGATGGAAAAGGCGTGGGTGCCGACGGTGCGCGCCGCGACGTGGAGCACCCCGGGATGGCGCTGTCCCGAGAGTCTGTGGAGCACGGGGATCATCAGCATCAGCCCCTGTGAAGAGGTGAACGACGTAGCCAGCGCCCCCGTTTCCAGCGCGCCGTGCACCGCCGCCGCCGCTCCCGCCTCGGACTGCATCTCGATCAGGGAGACGGTCTGTCCGAAGATGTTTTTTTTACCCTTTGCGGACCAGGCGTCTGTCTTTTCCGCCATCGGCGAAGAGGGCGTGATCGGATATATCGCCGCGACCTCGGTGAAGGCGTAGGCGATGTAGGCCGCCGCCTCGTTGCCGTCCATTGTTACAAGTTTTTTCTCTCTCATTGCCTGAACTCCTTTCAAGCGTTCCCTGAATTTATCTTAAACCCCTGTCAGCGATTACCGCAATTAATAAGCTGATGGAAACTATTTTATAGATTCTATCACAATGCCTCAGCCTGAGATAATTTTTGGTTCAGCGTTCAATCGCAAAAAATAATTCACTGGTATCCAACGATTTTGGTTTACGCCTTTAAAGCCTCCCTCGCGAGGGAGGCGGGCCGGCGAGGGGTTTTCGCCGGGTCGGAGGGAGTTTTGACGTTGACCTCATTAAGAGAAGATAAAAAAACATCAAACCAAGGTCAATACTCCCTCACCCTGCTTCGCGGGGAGCTCCCTCAAAGAGGGAGCCCAAAACCTTGACAACCCCTAATTTATCCTTCGCCCAATCTGAAGATAAATCGGGGTTTATCGTCCTCTTACAATCCCGGAAATCGGCGTTTATAAGCAGAGAACCAAAACGCCGGTTTTGCGTTTTGTG
>CAKSWL010000242.1 GCA_934511335.1 uncultured Cloacibacillus sp.
AACAGCTGGGCATTTACGCAAGGAGGGCCGTAAGGCTCAAGGCAAGGTTTGCCGGGGACGGAGCTAAAGGGATGGTATATGAAAACGCGGGCAAGCGGGGCAGGAGGCCAAAGCGCGCGCTTAAGGCGGCTGTCATAAAGAGCAAGAGGGCGCTGATGCGTAAGCCCAAACAACGTCGTCCGCGGCCTGTGCTGCGGTTTTGTAAAATTATTTACTTTTCTTAAATCATTTAAAACTTTGCAGAATGGACGCATGTGTGATATATTTCTTTTTATCTAAAAATATATTCTGTGTATTACGTATCTTAAAAAGGTATTTTTATAAAACATTTAATATTTTTAACCTTGCCATTCAAAAAAGGTTAGTGTAATATAACCTAGATGACGATGTGTTTTATATCGCAGTCAGGAAGTGTATTTTATGACAGATTTTTCGTTTCTTGCCGCGGCCTCCGATATATGGGAAGAGTGGCGGTTTGAACCATGGCGGAGCGGTTCGGCGGAGGGGCTTTACAGAAGGGTCTCGATGGTGAAATCGGGGCTGCTGGGAGAGGTCGCCCGCTATCACGCCGACGATTATATTATCTGGAAATATGAGGAGTGCGACGTGGTGCGGCTCAAAAAAGGGGCAAAGTCAGAAAACGATCTGCTGCTTCAGCGTTTCGTCTTTCTGCGCGAAAGCGGCTCTTATTATATGAAAAAAAGCTCTCTGCTGTTCGGTTTCCGCGGCTTTGTGGAGCTGCATTTCTTCACGCCGGGAGATGCCCTTCCGAAGGCCATTCAGGATACGGCCTACCTTGTCAACGCCGCGGCGAGAAAGACGGCGGGGAGAGGGAACGGCGTGACGAATATATATAGATAGAAAGAGAGAAAAATAGCCGGATGAAGATGTCCGCTGTTTTATAGACAATAAACTTTTTGGAGGTGGGACTTATGTTCCTCATAATGTTTGCCGTATCAGCTTTGTTATTGGTGCTTGGCTATATGTTCTACGGAAAGTTCATGGCCGGGGTTTACGAAATCAGCAAGAAAAATATCACCCCGGCCGAGCAGATGAATGACGGTATGGATTACTGCCCCACACACCCCGCGGTCGTCCTGGGGCATCACTTCTCCTCAATCGCCGGCGCGGGGCCGATCGTCGGCCCGATAACTGCCGCCTCGATGTTTGGTTGGCTTCCCACGATCCTCTGGTGCATCTTAGGCTCGACCTTCCTCGGCGGTCCTCATGATTTAGGCGCCCTCGTCGCCTCGATGCGCCACGAGGGCAAGTCTGTCGGCGAGGTAATAGACCGTTGGATCGGCCGTAAGGCAAAGAGGCTCTTTCTTGGATTCACGATCCTCTCGCTCATCCTCGTGGTGGCGGTCTTCCTGGTCCTGACGACGGCCACATTCGTGACGGATCCGGTGGTCGCCTTCGTAGGCTGCATGTATATCCTGCTCGCGGTCATCTCAGGGCTCCTCATCTATCGCTTCAACATGAACCTCAAGTTTGTAACGCTTGTGATGCTAGCCGTCATCGCAGTCTGCACGATCTGGGGCGGGGACTGGCCGTTTGTCGCGGCACTTTTCACCTATAGCACCAATCAGTGGAATATTTTCCTCGCCATCTATATCCTCGCCGCCTCTGTGCTTCCCGTATGGCTGCTGCTCCAGCCACGCGACTACCTCGCCTCCTACTTCCTCTATTTCGCGGTGGCGATCGGCGCGCTAGGGATGATCTTCGGCGCCTCGATGAACAGCGGCAACATCCCGATGGTAGCCAAGGACATCCAGTGGTTCGGGCTCAGCAAGGCCAACCTCTGGCCGATGATGTTCGTCATCGTCGCCTGCGGCGCCATCTCCGGCTTCCACTCGCTCGTCGGCTCCGGCACGACCTCAAAGCAGCTGGCCCATGAGACGGACGCGCTTCCCGTCGGCTACGGGGCGATGCTTCTTGAGGGGCTCGTCGCCGTCATCGCGATCGGCACGCTGATGGTCGCGGGCGGAATACAGAAGGGCGGCCCCGTCGGCACCTTCGCCGCCGGTTTCGGCCAGTTCTGCACGCTCATAGGCATTGATCCAGTCCTCGGGACCCGCCTCGGCGCCATCGCCATCAACGGCTTCCTGCTCACCTCGCTCGATACCGCGACGCGGCTTGCGCGTTATCAGATACAGGAGCTGACGGATTACAAGGTCAATAAGTACGCGGCTACGATCTTCGCCATCGTGGCGGCGCTGGTGCTGGTCTATGTGAAGACTACCGGCCCCGACGGAAAACCCGTCCCCGCCTGGGCGGTCATCTGGCCGGTCTTCGGCGCTTCAAACCAGCTCGTAGCGGCGCTCGCCATCCTCGGCATCGCGATGTGGATCATCCGCGGCCTCAAGAAAAAGGCTACCTTCATGCTCGTCCCCTTCTGGTTCATGCTCTTTACAAGCATGGCCGGTCTTGTGGTGGAGATAAGGGCGACGTTGTCAAGCGCCAATCCTAATTACGGGCTCGCGGGGATCTGCGTGCTGCTGCTCGTGCTCGCGCTCCTGATGACAAAAGAGGGCGTCTCGGCGCTCAACAGGGAAAAGAGGGGCGAGTTTGTGCAATAGCCCTTCGCGGCGGCATCGTTGAAAAACTGATCAAACCAGGGCCTGCCTTCCGGCGGGCCCTTTAACTTAACGTCAGGAGGTGATTAAAATCGGTATCGCGGGGTACATCCCCATCTCGCGGCGGCGATACGCACCGTCGTCGTTATGGCCTGGTTCGCCGTCTTCGTGACGGGGACGGGAGGGCGAGATCGGCCGCAAGAGCCGGCTCTTTCTCATCCTCTCCTTGCTCGCGACGGGGGCTTCGTTGCTCTTCCGCTTTCGGGCGCTGCAAATAGGCGAGCCCTTGAAGGTACGCCCCGCGGACAAGTTCCGCGTCGGCCTCGGCATCGCGACTACCGTTATCTTCCTCCGCGAGGCCGCCACGTCTAAGGTCCTTGCCGGCTGCGCGCTGATATTAGCAAGAGAGCCTTTTCGTATTTCTGAGCCCCCGCCGGCTCCACGCGGCCCAAAAAGGGAGACCCCCTCAATATCCGGCAGGTATCTAATTTTTTCATAATTAAGGACAGCGCGCGAGAAATTTTATGCAAAATTGGGCATTGTTTTAGTAAAATTATAAATTTATTATTTTTACCGCCGATATAATTGGCGTTTTATGTTATCGGCGCCGGCTTTCTTTTTTCTTTATTTGTGAAACTCTGACGTTTCCTTACAAAAAATACTTTTGTTTTTCGCCATAAATGATAGAATATTGCTTTGGATTTGCATTGTATTATTTGCAGAGAGAGATCTTTCTGAAATTGTATAAAGGAGGAACGATTTTATGAAGCTTCCAACCTTCTGGGGCGGCATCCATCCGCCTCAGAACAAAGATTTGACGGTAAATGAAGGGATCGAGCCATATCTCCCCCAGGGAGAGCTAGTATTTCCGATGGTCCAGAACCTTGGCGCTCCCTGTTCGCCGGTCGTCGCCAAGGG
>CAKSWL010000243.1 GCA_934511335.1 uncultured Cloacibacillus sp.
GCGTCCGGTCTGCCTGACGGTTCTGCTGTGGTTTGTAACGGCGCCGCTGCTGGCTAGCGCCTTCGGCGACGTGCCGCTTTCCGGGCTGGTGCTGAATATCTTCGCCGTGCCCGCCTTCGGCCTGCTCTTTCCTCTTATCCTGCTGCTGTCGCTGCCGCCCCTTTTGGGGCTGCCCCTTTCCTGGGTCGCCGCGGAGTCTTCGGAGGCGATGCTTTTCTTTTTCCAGAAATTTCTTGAGAGGGGCGCTTCGTTCTTTTCCGGCGGCGCCTTCGGGGGCGCGCCGCTTTTCGCCGCCTCGGTGGCGCTGTTCGCGGCTGCGGCCGCGCTGCGCTGCGGCGCCAGCCTGAAAAGGGCCTCGATTATCTCGGTGATTTTCGTACTTTTTCTATTCTATTGTCCTGCGATGTTGTAAAATATAAAAATTGACCGTATACAGTTTGGGAGGAATGAGGATATGCTCCTCGTGTTCGACATCGGTAATACAAATACAGTGATGGGGATCTACAAGGGAGAAGAGCTCGTCAATCAATGGCGGCTCACGTCAAAAAAGCAGACGTCCGACGAGGTTGGTTTTATGATTCTCGGCCTGCTTTCCGCATCAGGGATAACTAAAGAAGATATCAAAGGCGCGATATTCGGCAGCGTCGTTCCCTCGCTTGACGAGATGTTCCGCGAAGGCGTCCGCAAATATGTCGGTCTGGAGTGTATCAGGGTTTCCACGAAGCTCAACACGGGCCTTAAGATAAGGATGAAGAACGCGACGGGGCTCGGGGCGGACCGCCTGCTCAACGCCGTCGCCGGCATTGAAAAGTACGGGACGCCGCTGATCGTCGTCGATCTTGGCACGGCGATCACCTTCGACGTCATCTCCGCCGAGGGAGCCTATCTGGGCGGCGTGATCGCCCCCGGTATGGAACTGGGCATGGAATCGTTATTCTCGCGCACGGCGAAATTGCCGCAGATAGAGCTTGTCGCGCCGGAAAATTATATCGGCGGCAACACCATAGAGGCTATCCAGTCCGGCGTTATTTACGGCACCGTCGGGATGGTCGACAAGGTGATCAAGGGGATATTCAAGGAACTCGGCGGCCCCTGCCGTGTCGTCGCCACCGGCGGACACGCGCCGATAATCGCAAGATACTCGAACCGCGTCGACCGCGTCGATCAGTGGCTGACGCTTGACGGCCTGCGGATACTTTACGAGAGGAACAGTCTTGGAAAATAGCGAAGCCCAACGCCTCTTCAGCCCGCTGATCCCAGGCTGGCCGCGCATCATAGGCGGTGTCGAGGTGGAAAATCCGCTTTGGCTCGCGCCGCTTGCCGGCATTACCTTCAGCTCTTTCCGCCGTTTTCATCGGGCGCTGGGGGCGGGGCTCGTCCATACGGAGATGGTGAGCGCCTTAGGACTGAAGTATAGGGGACGCAAGACAAAGGAGCTGCTGTACGGCGGTGAAGGGGAAAAGCCCTGCGTGCTCCAGCTCTTTGGTTCCAACGCCTGGGACATCGCGTGCGGAGCCGAGATCGCGCTTGAGATAAGGAATTTTGAGGCGTTGGAGGTCAATATGGCCTGCCCTATGCCGAAGGTCACTAAGAAGGGCGGCGGCTCAAAGCTGATGGAGACCCCCAAAGAGGCGACGGCGATCATGCGGCAATTGAAGGCGCTGGGCCTGCCGGTGTGGGCGAAGGTGCGCATCATGCCGCCGAATGCCGCCGAACTGACGGCTGATTTCTGCGAACGGCTTTTTGAAGGCGGCGCCGATTTTATCTTCGTGCACGGCCGCACGCCCGCGCAGCGGTACGAGGGCGCCGCCTCGCGCGAGGCGGTGGAGGAGGTGGCGCGCCTATATCCGGGAAGGATCGGCGGCAGCGGCGACTGTTATTGTCCGGAAGATTTCGCCGACTATCTGGATCGTGGCTGCGCGGCGGTGCTCGCTGCGCGCGGCGTGCTGCGCGACGCCTTCCTGCTCCCTAAGACGCTTCGGTTGCTGGGGGCCTGCGTGCCGGAAGAATTTTGCGCCCCATCCCCTGAGGCGCAGGCGAATATCCTTCTCGAACTCGGCGGCAGCATCTATAATACCGAAGGCGGCCCCCTAGCGCTTGCTATTTCCCGCCGGATGCTGGGCGCGCTCTTCAAAGGATTTGCCGGCGCTTCGCAGCTGCGGCGGGCCGGGGCGATGACAAAAAGCTGGCCGGAGATGGAATGTCTGCTGCGCAGCTGGCGGAGACCGGAGATTTGTGAGCCGCCGCAAGAGGACGACATATAGATGCCGTTTGCGGCATTTTTAGATAAAGTTAAAATACCATACAGGAAGTGATCCAATTGGCAGAGGAACTTAAAAACAACCCCAAAGAGCAGCAGAATACCATGCCCGAGGAGGAAATTTTCCGCCAGCGCAAAGACAAGCTCATGCGGCTGCGCAGCGAGGAGGGCTACGACCCTTTCCAGCAGGATCATTACGAGGTGAAGCAGACCCTCGGATATGTGAAGGAGCATTATGAGCATCTTAAGCCCGAAGAGTGGTCGGAAGACGAAATACAGACGGCGGGGCGCATCATCGTCCTGCGCCGCCACGGCAAGACGGCCTTTGCGACATTTGAGGACGAACGCGACCGCCTTCAGCTCTGCTTCCAGTTTGACGTGCTCGGCGAGAAAGATTACTCTTTCTTTAAGAAATGGGTCGACGCAGGCGACTTTATCGGCCTCGTCGGCGTGCCTTTCCGCACGCAGCGCGGCGAACTGACGCTCTCCGTCAAAAAGTTTACCCTGCTCTCAAAGGCGCTGCGCCCGATGCCGGAGAAATACCATGGCCTTAAGGATATGGAAGTTCGCTATCGCCAGCGCTACGCCGACCTTATCGCGAACCCCGAGGTGCGCGAGACCTTCCGCAAGCGCACGAAGATCATCCAGACCTTCCGCCGCGTGCTCGACGCGCACGGGACGCTCGAAGTGCAGACGCCGATCCTTTCGACGATCGCCGGCGGCGCGAACGCGCGTCCCTTTGTGACGCACCATAACACGCTTGATATCGATATGTATATGCGTATCGCCACCGAGCTGCATTTGAAGCGCCTTATCGTCGGCATGCTGGGCCGCGTCTACGAGATCGGCCAGCAGTTCCGCAACGAGGGCATGGACCAGCGCCACAACCCTGAGTTTACCTCGATGGAGGTCTACTGGGCTTACGGAAATTACGTCGATATGATGAACCTCGCCGAGGAACTGATCGTCGCCTGCGCCGACGAACTCGGCGGCCGTGTGATCAATTACCAGGGAACTGAGATCGACCTTAACCCTCCCTTCCGCCGCGCGACGATGGCGGAGCTCGTCGAGGAGCATACCGGCATTGATTTCAACAAGATCAGCGACGAGGAGGCGCGCCGTCAGGCGGCGATGCGCGGACTGGAGATCACCCCCTCCCACACGCGTTTTGACATCCTGCCGATCTTCTTTGAGGAATATGTCGAAGAAAATCTCATCCAGCCGACC
>CAKSWL010000244.1 GCA_934511335.1 uncultured Cloacibacillus sp.
GATGCTGGAGGCGCGCCGCAAGACGACGACAATCATGTCGATGCTGCTTGGCTCGATCGCCTTCATCTCGCTCGTAGTCGGCGGCATTGGGATCATGAATATCATGCTCGTATCCGTGACGGAGCGCACGCGCGAGATCGGCATCCGGATGGCGGTGGGTGCCACGGAAAAGGACATCAGAGTGCAATTCCTCATCGAAGCGGTCGTCCTCTCGACGATCGGCGGCGCCATCGGGATAATGCTCGGCGTGGCGGCGGGGTACGCGCTTTCCTCATTTACCTCTGCGCCGCCGGTCTTCACGCCGATGTCGATCGTGCTCGCCTTCGTCTTCTCGGCGATGGTAGGCGTGGGGTTCGGCTACTATCCCGCCTACAAGGCTTCGCTGCTCAACCCGATCGACGCGCTGAAATACGAATAAACGGCGTGGGAGAAAGCGGCCGCAAAGGCCGGATGCTTTCTCTCGCATAATATATTTGCATACCGCCGTTTTTCATTAAAAGCATCTGGTATAATAGAACCAAGTTATGGCATGTGAGAGACATAAAATCTTTTAAGAGCGAGGTAACTCATTGTTTGAGGTTTTTCACGATATAAATTGGATACTGCTCGGCACGCTGATCATCGTCAGCGCTCTCGTCTCATGGGCCGGCGACGTCATCGGCATGAAGCTCGGCAAAAAACGCCTAACGTTTTTGAAGATCCGCCCTAAATACACCTCACGCATGATCTCGGTGTTCACCGGCGTCGGCATCGCCATCGCGACGATCCTCGTCCTCAGCACCGCCTCCGAGCAGGTGCGTACGGCGCTCTTCAGCATGCAGGTCATTCAGCGCCAGCTGATCTCCACGCGGGAGGAGCTTAAAAAGAACGAAGAGGACATGTCCAGATTGGAGATAGATTTCCTGCGGAGCCGCGGAGATCTGTCGGAGAAAGAAAATGAGCTGAGGCAGGTCGAAGAGAAGCTGGAAGCCGGCATGAAAAACCTCAACGAAACACGCGCGAAGCTCGCCGCGATGACGGAGATGCGCGACAAGACGGAGGCTGAACAGGTCGTCCTTCAAAACGAAAACGACCGCCTGCTTGCCGAAAGCAAAAAACTCGCGGCCTCCGTCAAAGCCCTCAAAGAAGAATCCGAATCGCTGAAATCAGGCATTCAACGGCTGCGCGAGGGGCGCATCGCCGCCTTTACGGGCGAGATCTTAGCCCAAGGCGTGCTGACCGACTCTATCGTTACGGCGCAGCAGGTGGACCAGTATATCGAGCGGCTGTGCCGCGAGGCGCGCGCGCTGCTCGCCTACCGTTTCGGAGGCAAAGACCCAGAGGCCGTAAAACTGCCGACGGTGACGGAGGAATCCATCTCCAGAGTCAAGGAGCGCCTGACGCGCAGCCCCGGACGCTGGCTGCTGCGCCTTACGGCGCTCGGCAACGCGGTGGAGGGGGAGGCCGTACAGGCGCAGCTGGAGGCGTACCGCTCGCAGCTGATTTACCATGAAAACCAGCTGCTCTATTCGCATACCTTTGAGCCCGGCGCCCCGCGCCACGAGATAGAAGAAGAGGTCTTCCAGGCCCTGCGGTCGCTGAACCAGAAGGCCGTCGGCGACGGCGTGCTGCGCGACCCGCTCTCCGGCAACGTCGGCTCCATCGATACGGGAGAGTTCATTACGGCGCTAGATAAGATATCCCATGGCAAAAACAGCATCAAACTGGAGATCCTTACCGCGCGGGATATTTACAGCGAAGGGCCTCTGAGGGTAAAATTTATCCTAAAGTAATCCGCAGCCCGCGGATAATACGCAGGAGAGCATGCCGGCCGGGCCTGCTCCCGGAAAGAAGTAATTTCTAATGCTCATTTTAGCCTGTCAGAAATGCGGCGAGCTTAAAGTGCTTGCCGGATCGCCGGACGCGAGCGGCACGGCGCGCGCCATTTGGACTTGCAGCAAATGCGGGGCCGGACAGCTGCTCGAGCTGACGATCACGAAAGACGCCAGACGCGGCGACCTGCGCAAGATCATAGGCGGCATGGCGCTTGCGGCAAAGCCGGACAACAAAAGATACGCCTTTATCAGGGAAGGGATGCCGGATGAAATCAAATCCTGAATACTGCTTCTACGACAGCAAACTGGCCGTCTCTCCCGCCGATCTTCAGGACCTCTATCGCTTTACGCGCTGGGGCCGCAGCCGCTCCAGCGAGCAGATTGCGAAGATGCTGGACGGCACTAGCATGTGCTTCTCCATCCGCCACAACGGCAGGCTCATTGCCTTTTGCCGCCTGCTGACGGATTTCGTCTTTCGCGGCTCACTGTGGGACATCCTCGTCCACCCCGACTATCAGGGCAAGGGCATCGGCTCGCAGCTGCTTGAATACGCTCTCGGCCATCCAGCCATTAAAAACGTTCCCGTCATCGTCACCTACACGAGCGAGCTGACGGAGTTCATGGGCCGCCTGGGATTCGAGCCGCGCGACGGCCTGCTGATACTGCAGCGCCGGCCGATGGAGTATTCGTAAAAAGCCTCTGGATAATAATAAACTTCGCGCGCGCCGGAGATGCGGAACATCTCTGTCGCGCGTTGTCGTTTGACCGCATCCTTATTTTTGCTACTCTGAAACTAGAATATATACGGGCTCGCCTGAGAGCCCCGCGGCCTTTGCCGCGGCGGCGGCGAATGGGACGGGGCAGGGCCTTTCGTGGGGAAAGGTGAAAATATGCTTTTTTGCCTCGTCATTCCTGACGGCGGGTTCGCGGGCGGCTAAGAGGCGCGCTGCTATTTTTTTATCCGCTTCATTTGCGTAAGAGATACCACTTGTAAGCAAGGTCAAGCTAAACTCCGCGCTCTGCGGGCTGCGTGAGTTCCAGCCGGAGGCGGCCTGCGAGCTGACTGTGAAGCCGCCGCCCGCTGCTGTGATCGTCACCGAGACGGTATTGTTGCCGGGCATCTTCATGTGGTCTGTGACGAATTCCGCACGGTCCAGCTCTTTGACGAGCCGCGCCAGCGCCGCATTTTCCGAAAGGGCCTCCGCCGCGGTGAGGGAAGCGCTCACCGCGAGCGCCTCGCACTGGGCCTTTTCATGCTCCACGTAGGCGCGCTTCGTCGCCACACGCCACCCGAAGAAGAAAAAGGAGGCGATCACCGCGGCGAAGAGGAGATATTTGGCAGTCTGTTCCAGGATACTCGAATTTTTCACGCTCATGGAGTCTATTATATCAGCATCGACCGAAACTTTATGCTAGAATACGGACGGTGATCATTATGGAAAATTTAGATAATAGATCGGCGGCGGCAAACGTATCCGCGCGGCCGAAAAGCCCAAGGGGCAGTTCCGTGAATCACGAGCCGGGCTCGCCCGATATGGAAAATCCAAAGGTCCGTCAGAGCGAACAGAAGGCCGCACACGACGGCGGCTCCATCAGAATCGACATAGAAAAGCCCGACAGCGGCAACATCGTGCGCGACGAGGTCTGGCTCATGTGTACGGTCGTCAAAT